>JACZTA010000020.1 GCA_022573915.1 Bacteroidota bacterium
CTGAAGGGCTCCATAAATATGTTCCTCCGCCAGAGGCACTAAGCAGGATGGAATCATAAGTGCAAATTACAGTGTCAGTTGTGAGATTAATAACCGGAAGTTGCTTTACATTCAATGAGATTAGAAAAGTATCCAAATTCATACATGAGTCAGATGTTATCACTTGGTAAACAATTGAATCCGACGGATTTGAGATAGGATCTGCGATTGTGGAATCATTCAAGTAAGTGCCCGGTGTCCAATCGTATACCAAACTCGTATCGTAGCTGAATTGTATGCTCTGACCAGCGCAAATTGTTGTATCTAAATCTGCTTCCTTGTTTTGCGTTGTAGGGCTTGAACAAGTAGAGAACACCAGGCCAGTCAAGACGGTCCCGATTTGCCCGTCTGAAGCGCCAAAAGGTAAGCCTTTGCAAGGGAAGTATGCATTACTATTTGTATTAATCCCCATCGTTCCACCGTTAACCTCGGTAATTATATTTCCCGGGATACTAGAACTACTTATCCAAACAATACCGCCTCCTCCACCTCCTCCGGCGCCATGACAATAAGATTTATTGTTATTGCTCACGTCACCGCCATCTCCTCCATTCACTGTGATTATTAGCGTATCAGTATAAGTTTGATTAGTTATAAAAATGGTACCACCTGCTCCACCGCCACCTGCCCCATCAATACTCGCCGAAATTGTTTGATCCATTCCTTCTGCAGAGATCGTATAACCGTTGCCAATTATTTCATTCGCAGAAATTATTATCATGCCACCTCCATCCATTCCTTTGATCCCGTTAACAGAATTATACCAATGTCCGCCGCCACCACCGCCTCCAAGAAATATCCTGCATGAATCGTAATCCAAAGCCTTTCCCCCCTTTCCTCCGACCATATAATTTGGTAAACAATTATAGCCAGCATGATATATGGCGTTGCCTCCTGTACCACCACTTCCATAATTTCCACCACCGGCTCCTCCTGAATTATGATCATTTCCACCACCTCCCCCGTTGGCTAGCGCACCGCGTCCAGCTTCATATGCGATCTTTCTATCAGTAATACCTTCTCCTTTTTGACCACCACCACCGGAAGCCAGGGTATAAAAGTAATCTGTTCTACAGTTGATCGTCGTTATGGATGGTACGCCTCCACGGAACCCAAGTCCGTCTACGTTAATATCCGCATCCAGCGTCACAGAATCTGAAGCTTCAAATACCAATATGCCCCCCGTGTTGCCATTCCAGGGGGATGCAGTTAGGGTAGCATTTACGATTGCATTATTATACTGAGGTACAGTCACCAATTGTACAAATCCGGAGGATGTGTAGGTATAACCAAGTGGATCTTTAAGAACAATATCATTGCCATTAATTGAATCAATGGTTGCAAACTCAAAATTTCCCGCATTATTATAAGTCGTGATAGTACCGAATCCTATCGTGTTAGTTGTGTCAATAATGGCTCCTTTCATTTGGGCGATCATAACTTTATCACCAACATTGAAGCCTATGGGAGAGACGACGGTAATAGTTGATGTAGTTGTACAGTTAGCAACCACCGTAATAATATTGGTAACTTTTGTATAGGTATTAATTATACCCGAAATATTCGTGGTTTGACAAAATAAATAGGATGGTATTGTTAAGCTAATAAATATGGATACAGTGAAGAGCCAAGATTTAAGTCCCATAATCCTAATTTACGCAGAAATAATTATTTGTATGCTGATTCAAAGCCGGCATCATCAAAAAGTTCTTGTACGAAGTTTACTTCGTTTTTTATGTTGGTTAAATTTAACGGTTAAATAATATCAGAAGAACCAAGCATAGCTCGCTTCATTTTGCAATCGCAATGTTCGCAGGCCTTTAAATCTTCAAGAAATTGATTCGAAACTGATCCCCTACGGGCTGCGAAGCAGCATTGAGTGTAGGAGCGAGAACGAGTATGCACTCAAGTAAGACTATTTTTCTAATCTAGTTCTTCAAGCAAATATTGGGCGACCTTATAATAGAATCCAGCAATCAAATTAAATTTATTAGAATCTTCTTTCAAGTCAACTGTCCAGACGTTTTCTACTAATTCAGTTTCATAGGTTATCTCATCGTCGATTCGTTCATAAACGTAAAACAATGTATTATCTTTAAAATAATATTCGATACTATACCAGATATAACTTATATAATCCCAACCAGTTCTAGCGGAAACGGCGCTGTGCCTCGCTGCTTTGATAAGTTCACCATTTCTAAAATAGAAGTATTCAGTCATATTCTCACCGTAATTACTGCGTGACCTGATGATTAACGTTACAATATTATTTGACGTATCTGTGTAGATAGAAAGTTCGGAATCGATAAAAAACATAAAATTTGGGTAAGACAAATAACCTGAGTAAGAAGTATCAGAATCTAATTCCTCCAAATAAGAATCTATACTATTGACGAATTCTTTTTTTTCCTTCTCTTTTAGCTTTAATTTTTTGAACTTTTGTTGACTAAGCAGCTGCTTGGTTTCAATAAACAAGCTCCTTGAAGGGAAAGAAATATCTTCCTGCCCTACAATTCCGAAATCAATACTGTCCACACTCATAAGGCTGTTGACATCTATATCGAAAGATAGCGTCCAGGGATCCCCGGAAAACTGAAAATAATGTTGATCCTCAAAATACTCAGTTCCATTTTTGTCAATAAATCCCTGCTTCCCGTTGGAATAAACTTTTGCAAGTCCATTGGTAAAATTTAGGTCATCATAGAATTCATGATGATGCTCATTTCTGATAAAATATTTTAGTGGAATCACGAGATTAGCTTTGTTATCTACAAAACCAAACATGTCATATTTGGTTAATGTTAACGCAAGGCCTTCGTGAAATTCTCCTACATATACAGAGTCGCCAAAATCAACTATATCGCCCGTCCTATTTACATAGATAATTTTTATATCTTCCATTGAATTATCTGAATTGACTGCCATCAATTGAATGATACCATTGCTGAACTTAGTTTTTTCAAAACCCATATCATATGGCCATACTTCACCTTCGAATGACATTACCTTTTCCCCCTTCTTATCGATAATAGAAGTTTTCCCGCTAGTATCAATTACAACGGCCAAACCTTCTTTGAATAGAGTCCCCATCATATAATTTGGAGAGATTATAACATTACCTGTGGTATCAATATATCCCCAAAATTCATCAGCCCGCTTAAATCGAGCCAATCCATCGCTGAATTTCCCAAATGTCTGCCCCTGCATCATTGGGACTATTTCTTTTCCACGATTTGTAAATAATCCAGTGCTGTCTTCTGACCCTAGCATGACAAGATGGGGATTCACCCTTTCAGCTACTTTATACTTGACAGGAAATATCTTGTTTCCCATCGTATCAATAAACACGCTATACCTTTTCCTGTTGTTTTTCGCTCTTAATTCCACTTGTGCAATGCCGTTGATGAATGGTAAAGCCATTTCGTAGATAGGCTCGACAATAACGCTGCCTTCCTTGTCAATATAACCCCATTTATAATCAAGATAAAAAGCCGACCTACCCTCCGAGAAAGCTACAGCATATTCAAACTTTGGCTCAATGATCATATTTCCCCATTTATCAATAAAGCCAGTTTTGCCATCTATGCTAACCGCAATCAGGCCCTCCTGAAATCCAGAGTTGTTTCTATTGAAATATTCTTTTGGTAATTCAAATTTAAGAGGCATTACTTCTTTTCCCGAAAGGTCTATAAATCCAAATTTGTAACCTATCCAAACTCTGCCTCTGTCACCTATAAACCGTTCGGCATAGTCATAGTTTATGGGAACAACGATATTTTTGTCTTGATCAACATAGCCCCATTTATCTCCCTTACGATAAGGTATTAGTTCATCAATGTTTTGAGCAAAGAGTGTATTGATAGAAATTGACAGGAATATAAATACTCCTGATCCAATGCCTTTTAAAAAGTCTAAATTCTTGGTTTCCACAGTTTGAACAAATGAATCATCAATTACAATTGAAAATAATAAAAACGCTCAAAACATATTTCTCGTTAGGATAATGTAATGGAGAAGTATATTCTCGTCAATGTTCTATTTCTATCTAGAATGAGATTCAATTGCTCTTAAACAACTAGCTCATAAAATGGATTTATTGAACCATCTCTCTAACTTCCCAATAGGGGAATAACTCATGTAATTTATGTAATTCTTTATGAAAGGTGTTTGATAATTGAGTTATAGAGGCTGCGAGTTCTTTCAGAACAACAATTTGAGGCCTTTGAGATTGTTACCTCAACCTTGAAAGTTGTAGTGAGTAATAATGATAAGCTAATAGAACAAGTAGCGACCAAGCGACCGCTCCATTTATTACATCTCCTGGATTACGATGGTACTTATTTTAAAGAACAAGATTGTTTTCTCGCTTGCTTTCCTTAACTTTAGTACAAACAAATAAATTATGAGATACATCATTATCAGCATACTACTGATGGTTGCCACGAATGTGACTGCCCAGTCTAGTACCATACGAGACGCTAGTATAGTTGGGATTATTTCTGTGGTAGACGGGCAGGTGATCATCACCGACATTAATGACCCCACCCGTTCAGGAATAGTCGTGAACGGGAAAGGCCTTTTGCTGGGAGGACAGATCCAACAGGGGGAGATACTAAATGCGGAAGAGATCGTAATAAA
This sequence comes from Bacteroidota bacterium, assembly GCA_022573915.1. Classification (GTDB taxonomy): domain Bacteria; phylum Bacteroidota; class Bacteroidia; order Chitinophagales; family JACZTA01; genus JACZTA01. The sequence goes on from JACZTA010000020.1 coordinate 4,678, forward strand.
AAACAAGATGAGGGCGGTTAAGGGCAAATGTGGTACCTGTGGAACCAAAGTGTTTAGGATCTTGGGGAAAGCTTAGGGAAAGCCGGACCTGGAAATCAAACTTCGTATCCACCAGCCTCGCCTTTGCGCATCGCCTTCTCCGCCAGTTGGCGGATTCGGTGGACAAGTCGGCGGAGCAAGGCCGGCGGAGAACGTGGGTTTCTACGATTGAAAACCTCGAATATCTATATTAAGAAATTGATTTTATTTGGCAACTAAGGTTGAACTCTGTTTATTCTGCTCAAATACGATTAGCTCACCGTCATTGATGGAGACGATAAAAAGTACTTTCTCATCAGACGTGCTTAAGGAAATGATGTTTCGCGAGTCCCCGCGGACATAAAACCCACTTTCATTTACCGATACAGACCGGAAACTTCCCTTCCCATCGCCTTCAAAATACCAACCGATTCCTGCATCATATCTGGCTGTTTCGGCCTCAGTCCCGTACATATTCCCAACCGCAAGCAGATCAAGGTTTCCATCCTCGTTGATGTCAGCAGTTACCATGGATCTAATTGGAGCCTTTTGAGCCGCTCGTGGCAGAGGTTCTATACTGAATGACAACGAACCGTTATTTCTGATGAAGCAACTTCTAAAATCCCTGGCCTGAAGTGTCAGAGAATTGCTCAAGGTTTCTTGCCCATATATGGAGTACACATCGGAGATTGCAAATTCATGATACGTAGGAAATTTCTCAATGATGCCCGGTATTTGATCTGAAGAGCATTGCCTTCCTCTTACGGGGTAAGTAACCCCTCCATGATTCTCAGCAAGCACAATGTCAAAAGTTCCGTTTTCGTCCAGGTCACCTGCAAAAAGCAAGAGGGGTTCAGTTGTTGTAGCCTTAAATTTTGAATTCAATCCCCAATTTCCTGCGATATAATCAGGATCACCGTCATTGTCAAAATCCCCTTCAATAATGCAATTCCACCAGCCTTCGGTGTTTTCAAAACCAAGGTCCTTCGTTACATCTTGAAACTGTCCATTTACATTTCTAAAGAAGCTAAGCGGCATCCATTCTCCGGTGATGATCAAATCGGTCCACCCATCACTGTCGAAGTCAGTAGCAAGAGCATAGGTGACCATTCCCATCTGAGATAATGGCAAAGCGGCAGTTTTTGTGACATCTGTGAATTTGCCGTCGTTATTCTGCAACAAATAACTGTTCGGGGTTTGAGGATATCTTCCCGGCACTACTCTCCCTCCGACAAAAAGGTCAAGGTCGCCATCTTTATCGTAGTCGATGGTAGTAATGGCGAGGCTACTTTCACGGATATCCTCCTGCAGAGCAGAAGATTTCGTAAATACTCCACTTCCATTATTGATGTATAGCCTGTCCTTCAACTGCTCCGACTGAATTTCAAATTCTCCCCCTCCGCCACTCACTACATAAATATCGTTGTCTCCATCATTATCACAATCAAATATCGCAACTCCCGTGTCTTCACAATCCTCATCCTGCGCCCAGGTATCATCCGGCTGCTTAGTGAACTGGCCTCCGCTCTGTTGAAAGAAAAGCGATCCGGACTGACCCTTCGCACCTCCAATAAAAACGTCATCCAGGCCATCCATATTGACATCCCCAACTCCAATCGGAGGCCCATAAATAGACTGCTTATGTGGCAAGAGCTTTTCCTTGTCAAAATCATTAAAAGGGTTTTCCCTGTGTCGGAATATCAAGCCATTCCCACCCGGCACTTTGGTAAAGATGGCTTCATTCATTTCAATAGCCTTTAATGCCTTGGTTGCGTTATCCTTATTAAGAATCAACGTAGTATTTATATCTACTTCTTTAAGAACCTGCTTCTTCCCATCCATCCAGATAACGATTACACTATCGATGGATGTTGAGACGCCCAATCCAAAATGAAGGATATTCTCGCACGATGATTGAAATCCTTTCGTGAGAGTCAGTTCCTGGAATTGCTTGAGACCTTGTGTATATACAGTAACCTTCGTATTTAACCCCAAGAGGTCTTTTTCATCACCATTAAGTTTTATAAGAAGGTAATTATTCTCACTATGCTCATTCGTATTATTTCGATAAATGAATGCTACATCATCAACATTATTGATCACAAGGTCGAGATCGCCGTCGAGGTCCAGATCGGCGTAGGCAGCGCCATTTGAGAAAGTTGGCTCATCGAGACCCCAGTCAGATGCTATTTTTTCGAATTGAAGATCCCCTTTGTTCCGAAACATGTAGTTCGCCAACTTTTCAGAAGGCATCTTTTCGAGCCATTGCATAATATCCCCGGGTCCAACTCTTTGGCCGGTTTTTTGCGCATTTTCAAGTTCCATCATAAGATCCTTGTTCTTCACATCCTGCTTGATCCCATTGGTAATAAACAGATCTTTAAGCCCATCGTTATCAAAATCCGCAAAAAGTGGTGTCCAGCTCCAATCGGTTTTGTGCAATCCTGTTAGCTGTCCGATCTCACTAAAGCTTCCATTACCATTGTTTAGCTGTAGCGTATTGAACATATATTGGTATTGATAATCAAACACGTTGACAAAATGCTCAAGCAGCAACGGGTTCATGCTGGCCATAAGCGTCTTTGACCGGTAATGATCTTCAGCAGTCATATCCAGGACATAGATGTCGACATAGCCATCATTATTAATATCTGCAACGTCGCATCCCATTCCGTAGAATGAAATATGGCTTGTAGAAGTTTTGACCACATCTGAAAATGTGCCATTCTTATTGTTGATGAACATACAATCCGGAGTGGAAAAGTCATTGGAAACATAGAGGTCTGTCCAGCCATCATTATTCAAATCTGCAGCCACCACCCCCAATCCATACCCATACTTCAGAAGTCCGGCCTCTTCCGTCACCTTGCTAAATGACTCATCACCATTGTTGCGATAAAGATTGCCACTTATTCTGGCCAGCTCTTGTATATTTTTTACCGCTTCGCTGGCTTGATTAATATCCAGACGCGAGAAATAATCGGGATGATTCAGTACATATAGATCAAGATCGCCATCCTTGTCGTAATCGAAAAAAGTTGCTTGTGTCGAGTATCCGTTGTCGTTGAGGCCATATTCCTTCCCCTTTTCAGTAAATGTTTCATCCCCGTTATTTATAAAAAGCAAGTTTTCTCTTGCCTCAATACTCTCAAATGGACCGGATTTGCAGACGTAGATATCAAGGAGTCCATCGTTATTTATATCGACCATTGTAACTCCGGTCGACCAGGAATATGGAACTGCCTGTACCCAACCATCAACTCCTGCCTTTTCAGTGACGTCTTCAAACCTAAGATCACCAAGGTTCAGATATAACCTGTTTGGCACCAAGTTACCGGTGAAATAGATGTCGGGTAGGTCGTCGTTGTTCACATCACCGATAGCCACACCTCCACCATTGAAATAGTATTCATAGAAGAGAATATTGAATTGGGCTGTCTGGACTATCTCATTAACGAAGCTAATTCCTGTACGCTTTTCGGGCAACAGTGTAAAAAGGTGATCGGTATCAATGCCATAAGCGCTGTCTTGGTCACCTGTCGAGCATCCGCCGCTGATCAACAGCGCGAAACAAAATACCTTCAGAAGTTTGTCTGCTCGCATCGCAGTTTTATTTAGTGAACCCAGGAGAACAGAAGCCAGGTGAACCATATGTCCTTCCTTAGCTTCATTTGGATTAAATACTAATATAATGATAAAATATTATAACATAAGCTATGATTAGAGAAACTGAAGAATTGAACAATAAAATGGCTAATTGGAGTTGGATAGCTTTCCGCTAAAGCGCCTGTCTGCATCGCCTTCTCCGCCAGTTGGCGGCTTCGGTGGACAAGTTCGGCGGAGCAAAGCCGGCAGGCAGGGACTTGCTTCAGCGGGCATCCTGGTAATGAGTAATTGGAAAAGAATAGGAGTAACAGAAGATTGAAGTAATTTTGACATACGGCCCATTCGTCTAGGGGTTAGGACGCCAGGTTTTCATCCTGGTAACATGGGTTCGATTCCCCTACGGGCTACAATTAATATTTCAGAATCCCCGTCCTTCGGGGTTTCTGAAATTTCAGGGCTGCGAAACAGGTAATAGTTCGTAAAGAGATAATTTATTATCCTACATCCCTTGTTAATAACAAGTCCGTCAGGTTCTTATGCCACTTACTTTAATTTTTACTGTTGATTCAAGCTCAACAGATAAATAGTTGTGAATAAGGTTCAGGCCAACACCTCAGGTATATTGATAAATGGTTTTGAGAGTGAGGTGTTTGTGGTGAGTAGAAAGCACATAATTGATACCCTGGCCTAAATTGCCTAGAAACGTAAATACTGTTGAATTAGCAATACAACTACTTTTGACGAGATTGTTCATAGTACTCGTACTCGTACTTTATCAAAGTAACCGGCTCATCTAGCTTATTATATGTTATTTGCTCTCTTATGTTTCCTGCTCCGTCATATTCGTAAACAGTTTTGCTGCTTAGATTGGCAGCCGGTGTTAAATTAACAATTTCCTTTACTTGACCCCTGCCGTTAAATTTCTGTGTTATTTTTGATGTCACCCTCCCTTCGGCATTACGACTTATCATTTCTGTCAAATTTCCATTTGTATCGTATCTGTTCTTTGTTCTAAGTATGACCCCAGCAGCAGGAATCTCAGTTATCTGTTCACTTATCTTGTTGTCGTCACCCTCGTATTGGAAAGATAGTTTTGACATTGTTTTACCCTCTGCATCAAACCCGGTTGTTTCGATTAATCTTCTATATTTGTCAAAGCGGAATTTCGATTTTACATAAACTGTTTTTTCAGGATTATGAGTAAGAACCTCAGCTATATTCCCATCTGGATCATATTGAAATTCTACAATCATATTAGCATTGTCAAATACATCATAACTGATCGCACTAGTTAGTATGCTATCATTGTCATATTCGTACTCAATCCTGTTTCCTCCTAATGCATCGGATGTACTAGTAGATATTTCATCAACATTTCCACTACTATCATAACTTATCACTAATTGGTTAAGCTCAGATCCATTTGGGTTATAATTGATCTGCTTACGCATATTTCCATTTCTATGATATTCGAAATAGGCTGTCTTAACACCATCGGCCCCCCGTAGTTTCCCATCTGAATACTGATAAATCCATGTTGTTTGTGTTTTAATATTCGAACCTGCAATCCTCGCCTTTTCCGACCTTACTCGGTCAAGTATTGATTCCAGATTTTCATGATCCTGACCTTTCGCCTCGAATAATACTGCAAATGAAATAATCAAGAAAATAACACATTTTGCTTTTGATCTTGAGATAGTGGTATTCATTGTTATCGATTTTCTGTCATTCAACTTTCACTATTTATTTTTGGCTTCCTATCGCAGAATTTCCGTTGATTCCTCCGATTGAAACATTGCTTCAATTGCCCCAACTCGTTTACTTAGTTCTCTCAATTCACTTTTTAATTCTTGATTATCTAATTCCAGCTTTTTTATAATTGTAGATACATCTCCTGCATTTAAGCCAACTGCCAAGTTTATTAATTTTTCATGCTTGACGTTGGATGCACTCCATGCTCTTCCTACAACCTTGGTAAATTCATCAGCTGTCATCATTTCAGGAGAAACGGCAATACCAGTACCATCATTCAAACCGGAAGGAATAATGTAATCTCCCTCACGAACGACTCCAATGACTTTAACCTGAACTTGTCCTAAAAACCCAACCTTTTCATATAAATGTTCAGAACCCAAAGGTGGCATATTCCCTAGTACGATAGGTGCAAATGAGACTGGTAAGATCTGTTGTGCTCCGTTCGTGTGCTTTGTTATCTTACCTCCAAATACCCCAATAATATCACCCGCCTCAATTGGTTCATTCTCATCAAGCCTTGGTAACCATTCCGCGTAATCACCCGAACCAGATTCGTATGCTACTCCTAAATTTCCAAACAAAAATGCCTGATATGCAATTTCATTTGTTGCTGCTAATCCCACCTCAACCAAAGCTGCAGCAACCTGTAAAGGAACAGGAGGAAAGTGACTAACTGCGCCTATTAAATATGCAGCCCCTATCGTAATGTCAGCAAGGGCAAGTGTTGTAAATAGTATATATTCCGCGCTAGTAAGCAAATCCCCTGCATTTTGACCTTCTATTCGGCCCCTGATACCATTTGACCCATCAAGAAATGTTACATAATTGTTTGACTTATCAGGTAAACCTGCTGCCACTTTTAAGGCTAATACATTTGCTGAAGCGCCACCTGTATTTTCAAACATAACCACATGATTTGAGGGTACGCCTGGACTTCCTACCACATTATCTGAAACATGAAATTTTGCACTTGGAGTGGCCGTCCCGATGCCAACCTTACCTTCTACTAATAATCCATTCGGAGGAGCTGTACTGGTCCCTGAATAAGCACTACCGATGACAGCGGCACCTTCCAGATCCAGTTTATTTTGAGGAGTAGTAGTCCCAATACCGACATCACCCTCAACCAATAAGCCCTCTGCTGGGGCAGTATTAGTGCCTGAATAAGCACTACCGATGACAGCGGCACCTTCCAGATCCAGTTTATTTTGAGGAGTTGTTGTACCGATACCGGTGGTACCTTCTACTAATAATCCGTTTAAAGGGGCGGTAATACTACCGGAATAACTAGCTCCGATAGCAGCATTCCCTTCAACATCTAGTCTATTTTGAGGAGTGGTTGTTCCGATGCCAACATTGCTTGTAGACTTGTCGATGTACAAGTCTTCTGTGAAGAAAGCGATATCACCATTACTTACTGAATCCGTATAGAATTCAAAAATATTATTTACATCATCGTAGCTGATCAGGCCTTCATCATTTATCCCCCTACCAATGTGCAGAGTATTTGCTCCTAAGTAGAGATCTCTCCATCGCAAAACATCAGAACCAAGGTCGTAGACATCATTTGAGTCGGGCCCGGTATGGCCGGCTACCTGGAGCTTGAAACTTAATGGTTTCGGCGTGCCTATACCTACGTTCCCATCTTTATGGATCACCATACGTTGGATGTTATCAGTGCGGAATTTAAAATCCATATAGTTTATGGTGCCAATGAAATGGCAGGTATCTATTGTATTGCCGTGAAGCTTCCAGGGCTTTGCAGCGCCTAATGGTGGTTGGCATGGAGGTAGTGGTGGATCTGGTTTCCCTCGCGGGTTGAATTCACTAAGGTTTTCGACTATTGAATTTGCAGTAAGTGAATGGAAAGCGAAGGGAACAGTTAATAACTCATTGGTTGCCAACTCAACAAAGTTTTCACCTCCTTCAGGATCAATTTCAATTTTAACAAATATACTTCCCTCGTTCCATGGTACTTCGTTAAAAAAACCCACTTTGGGGAATCCTCGCCCAATTTCAAGATTGATCAAGCCAAACTGATTAGTAATGGCTTTGTGGACCTCAACATATTCCACATCACCATTCATTTTAGTTAAGCTGATCTGTATGGATGTTTCCTTATTCGCTAAAGGAACACCATGATTATCCCTTGCAATGGCTTGGAAGTTCATACCACGTGGAACCTGAGCATTTACCGTAATAGCGGAAAACAAAATAACTGCGATGAGAAATATTGACCTTTTCATAATGTTGGGTTTATTACGTTCTTAATCTATTTTCTCCACTTTATAAGTTCTTATTAATCTGCCTTGAGCGTCTGATATCTTTAAAAAGTAAAGCCCAGTTGATACATTATCCATGCTCATTTCAACGAATGAGTTGGCAGTAGTTGACTTTACTATCAAAATTCTTCCTTGAATGTCTAAAAGTTCAAATGTAAGATCAGAAAAGTTATTGGAAGTTTGAATTGTAAGCTGAGATCGTGTTGGATTGGGGTAAATTGTAATGCCGATTTCTTTATCAACCAGCTCAATTGCCTGTTTTAGAGGTTGATTAAAACCTTGAGTCAGTGTGTTGGCTGAGTTTGATATAGTTTGATAGAAACCTTGGCCTATAGTCCAGGTGATCGAACCACTTTGCCACTGCCCATAATTACCGGAGGATGATACTACACTCTGCGCATCCAGGTTATGTGATACGATCAGGAAAAAATACAGCGCAACCATCAATTTCAACATCTGCGAAGGTTTGTATAAAGAAATTGCATAAACTACTTAAGGGACAATTAATATATTACTAATATTTGTCACATCCAAGAAACTACTGCCAAAAACAACTCCTGTAGATTTTGTATCAGCATACAATTTTAAATCTGCCCCTTGAAATATCCCAACGATATGGTGCCAAATATTATCAGTTATGCTGTCTTGTGATTCAATAAAGGCATCCCATAAATTTGGTACACTTTTAGCTACAGCAAATTCTATTTGGCCGTCGGATCCATTAATATTTAATATATAGGATCGGTCTAAATACGACGATGACCCAATAATATTTTGACCATGCCCAGGATTTGTTGTTTTAACCCATACTGAAATGGACAGTTGATTAGTAATATTTAAATTAGAACTATTTGCCAACGTGATATTGTCACCTGAACCATTGAAACTATATGCAGCATTTGGTTGCCCAAACCTATCAGTTGTTAATGTCGCACCATTTACTGTTCCATGATAGGCATTTGCACTCGAATCATTTGCATTACCTGAAAAAGGATAATATGCAACTAAACCACTATCCAAAGTCCCTTGAGAAAATCCCAGAAGCGTAGTCAGAATAAAAATTACGATGAAAAATGTGATTGTCTTCATACCCCGGCAGTTTTACAAATTTATCCCTACTCCCAGTCTAAATCGAAATGTATTCGGCAAGGATAAGTCATACGCAGTCCCACCGGTCTTTTGCTGTTGTTCTGTAAAATATGGATTATAAACCCTCTGAAAAACGTAGGAGGAAGTAACAAAATTAATAGGAAAGTTAATATCTAAATACAGTTTATCCGAAAGATAAACTATTATCCCAGGGACATAGGAGAATGAACTCGTTAATTCGATTACCTTAATTGGATACCCTGTATTAACGAATGGTTTAATGTGCTTTCTATGGTAATGAAAGGAAATTGAGCCACCATTGTAAATGCTGAATTTGTTTGATTTGTTCTTCAAAAAGAAATAATCAAATTGATACCGCAAACCAATATTAGTTTCAGCAATTGTATCTCTTCCAACTACATAACCACTCAAATAGGCCAGCTTGTATGTATTTTTTGAAATATCAAAATTAACAAGCTCTATTTCGTGCACGTTTTGCCACTTATTTTTTATCAAGAATACTGGTGAAATATTGCCAATACTTAAGTTCTTATCCGTAAATGATTTAGTAAAGTAAATATTGAGCTTAATACTTTTCGCAGTACGATCTGTGTTGGATGTATCTTGAGCGCATACGTTATTTTCAGAGCAGGTAAAGGATACAATAAGTACTAGATATAAAAAAATATATTTTTGCATTAACTTATTGAAAAGTTTTACCAGTATCTAAAATAACGATTTTTGATGAAATTTTCTTCTCTTGTTATTTGCTTTAGCTTTGATCGTTCTGTCATATGCATTTCTAAAGTAAATCATCAATAAAAGAAGAGAATAAAAATCTAATTTCTAAACAGCTTTCCGGCAATTGCGGGTATGAAAGCATCGGGAACAAACTTAGTAAGAAGCATAACCATTTTATTTTTCCATGAAGGAATAATGACTGTTTTGCCTGTAAGAAATTTTTTGATAGTGAGTGCTGCAAGCTTATCCGAAGTCATTGTAAATATTTTACCTTTCCAGCCCGAAGCTTTTATCCTTGCCTGCACAGCAGCATTGGTAATTGTTGCCCCGGGACACAAACAACTAACCTTTATTGAAGTATTCTTTAATTCTTCTCTCAATGCCTTGGAGAAAGACAAAACGAAAGACTTTGTAGCGGCGTAAACACATTTATAAGGTACCGGAAACAGGGAAGCCATACTTCCAACATTTAATATGTTGCCCGTGGAATGTTTTTTTATCTCTGGAATAAATAATTGTGTCAATTTGACCAACGACAGCATGTTTAATTGCATCATGGTTTCGTAGAAAGCAATTGTTGATTCCTCAAATGGACCGGCATGTCCAACACCTGCATTATTTATTAATTTATTTACGGGTAGTTTTTGATCCATACACCATTCGTACAAGCGCTTTGGAGTGTCTTTTTGGGCAAGATCAGCACAAAAATAAACTGCCTGAATATTATATGTTGACTTTAAGCTTTCCGCAAGCCTTTTTAGTTCTGGGCCGGTGCGTGCTACAAGGATCAAATTCATTTTTAGCTGTGCACATTTTACCGCGAATGCTTTTCCTATACCGGAACTCGCACCTGTAATAAGGGTAAATGGATTTTTAGAGTTATTCCTTAGTTGTAAGTTCATATCAGGATTGTTGTAAATCGGTGGTTTGATAATTTTGAATTACCCTTTGATTTTTTTTAAGAGTGCTTCTGCTTGGGCAATACTATATCTATCCTCGATCAGTTTGTTTTGTCGAGGTTTTAGCTTAACCGTTTTCTCAAGTATGATAATTGCTTTTACTCTTTGCCCTTTTTTAAAAAGTAATTTTGCCAGGCAGAAATTATTCCCAATATGATTCGGAGAAATTTTTGTTGCTCTTTTCATATAAATTAATGCCTCATTATTTGACGGCCAAGTCAGCAAAAAAGGAATCCTGGGAGTGTATTGATGTACCAATCCTAAAATCTGATATCCCCCGCCGTCATAATATGTGGGGTCCAGCCGTATAACATCCTCGCTAAGTGATCGTATTTTGTCTGCTACACCCTCCTTGGCTGCTGCTAATGCACCATAAGCTTGGGCCCATTTGCCCCAATGTGCTGCCAACCAGAATTTCAATGGTGCCGAATCAGGATATTTTTTTATCATATTCTCGCCAAAGATCCTCCCCTTGTTGTAGATTTCTTTTCTTCTATCCTTGGACATCGGCACAAATGTGGCTTTAAAGTAATAGGATCTTATCAATTCTATTGCAACTTCTTCTTCCACAGACCTATTTTTTATCGCCTTTTCAAAATAGTTAATAGCGTTGCTTATGGGACCCGTTTTGGCATTTGTACCAACGGCTCCATCCGCTCGCTTAGCCCACCACTCTTTACCCATTTCCAAAGAGGTTTTGCTGAATGCAACTGTATTGATCATGATGATAAGAATTACAATGCTAGTAGTTTTTAGTGTTTTCATTTTATTAAGGTTTAATGGTTTTAAAATATTTTTGAATGATTTTTCTGTTAGATTATTATTTGTAATGCAAAAGCTAGTTGTCTAAAAAGCTCTTGGATCATCTCCAGTCTATCTGCGATGACTGTTGATGTTTCAATCCCGCTGTTGCTCCAGAGCCAGATGTAGAAAATGATGGTTTTTGATACCCAAATGGCCAAAAAAGTCCTTCTGTAAGCTTTGTTCATCAATAGACTCGCAATCATTTTGTTTTTTAACAGCCATGAAATAATTTTACTTTTCATCAGCCGGTTTTCTATAGAACCTATCATTGCTTTCACGATTTCTAAATTTTGATTGTTATCAAGTAAAAAAGTGATAAAGCAAATCTACACCGGGAGGGAGGCCACTCAAAACGGCTTTCTGCAAGAGGTTTCTACAAATTGGCGGTTTATCATAATGACTGGCTCAGATTAGAAATGGAGCGCGGTTTTTTGCAGTTTCTGCAAAAGAGGGGGATAGATTATTATATATTGAAAAATCTTTATACTAAAGAGGCCGTTTTTAGTAAATTTTACAAAAATTGTAATTTACAGGGGTAGACATGTATCTCGCTCGTTTAAAACGCGTGGGTTTGATCTAATAAGTCATTATTGATTTGGTACTCCAATGAGGTACATGTCGAAGACACGAGCAATCTTAGGTGTTGTTCTTTTGCTTGCTTTATAATTCTGTTCCCTTTGGAAATATCTATTATTTAACCATTAATTTTTTCACATAGACCTCAGTTGAATTGCGGCTTATTACATAATAGATACCGGGTGTTAAGGATGTTGAAATGTCCATAAATTTGTTCGGGCTCTCTTCTTTGGTTATCGTTGTTGAGTAAACTTCTCGACCCAGATTATCCAGCAGCATTATCTGGATAGCAGAATTATCAAGCGGATTCCGGTTTTCCGTTGACTCAATAAATTCAAGAAAAAGTTTTTCTCCCCGCCGCACTGGATTGGGAAATACGGAGAAGGAAGCTGTCACCGGTGCTTCATAAATGACAGATACTACCGGAAAGGATTGAGTATTACCATCGTAATCTGTTTGAGTTAATCTGTAGTAAGAGGTTCCGATGGGTAGTTCTTCATCGATCAAACCGTATTTCCTGACCAGAAAACTCTTTCCTGCGCCGTCAATTGTTGCCAATTCTTGAAACTCAACACCATCCCGGCTTTTCTCTACCGTGTAATAGTCGTTATTAATCTCGGTTACACTAGACCAGCTAATGAATACTTTATGCTCAATTACTTCTGCATTCATAGAACTTAACGTTATGGGAAGTGATTGTGTAAAATATACCGTTATCCTGATCTCGTCTATATTGGCGACTATGGAATCGCTTCCTCCACCTTGTCGATATACGGCAATTGCGAAACCAAAGTTGCTCGCGTTTATATCGGAATAGAGCCAAGTCTCTGCCCACTTACTCGTATCCGAGCCGTAGGTAGATATAACATCTGAATTACCCCAAACTCCGGTTATAGATTCATCACCGGTACCCACAACACCTCCCTTGATTATTCTAACACGATAGTCCCCGGTCTTGCTTCCAATGGAGGAGCTCTTTTCCACATCTATCACAATACCGTTTACAATGACGTTTGAAGACAATGAAAATCCAAAATCGGTAGCTACAAGATAATCCGTATACTCACCGTTGGCCGTTAAAAATATTGCATTTTGTGCGTACTGGTTATCGGATATCTGGGCATAGGATGGGTTTTGCCAACTCGATGTAGATCCTCCGATTGCAATTGAAGTAAACGAGGAACCGTTATTTGGGCCTTCATTACTTCCAATTGAAACCTGACATGTAAGTATAAGGAAAAAAGAAAGTAACCATTTGCTTGTAGTTGTGCTGTTAGATTTTACGGACTTAAAAATATTTAATGCTGTCATGATAAAATCGATTATAATTGTTGATAAGGATTATACATTTCGCGTATTTCATTCATTAAAATCTTAATAACTGTAATGTACGGTCAGGACATAGGCAATATCAAACCGAATATTTCATAATAACTCACTTGTAAGATAATTGAAAAGTTCGGAGATTGACTTATGCCCTAAAGCCTTGCCAGCTAAGGGATAGCGGGGGTTAGACTAGTTAAATTTTCGACGAAATGTCATGTAATTATTCAATCTGTATGACGAATACCGAAGATTTTTTCCGTTATTTTTTTAAACGGACAGGATTTGGCATCACTGGAAATTAATACTTACAAAAAACTATAGCTTTTTTGTGATAGTCTCTTGTGGCTTGCCAATTAAACTGCATTGGGTATTTATAATTCTAACTAGTACAACTGTTTTTTGTTTAATACGCGATAGAGGAAACAAGTTATTAGTGTAATGGCACGCACCAGCATGGGAATTCTATTTAATTAATTAATTCGGTACATTGTTATATCAAATCCACACAACCAAAAGAACTTAAAATGATGACTTGCAGATATACTATTCTTTGTGTTCTAAGCTTGTTCCTTATCCTTACTCAATTTTCAACTTTAAAAGCTCAGGTTAAGCCATTTTTCCCAAATGGTACATACAATACCGATATTCCAACACCGGCGGAGTTTCTAGGATTTGAATTGGGTGCTAGACCGGTTCAGCACCTTGAAGTTGTTAGATATTTCAAGAAGCTGGCTGAATTATCACCACGGGCAAAGTATTATGAAGCCGGGAAAACGCACGAGAATCGCTTGTTAGGATATTTGGTCGTCACCGCAGAAAAAAATATGAATAATCTTAAGGCAATACGAAAACAACACGCATCTTTAGCAGATCCCCGGTTGCCGAATAATCATGATATAGAAAAGATGCCTGCCGTGGCCTGGATGATGTATTCCATCCACGGTAACGAACTTTCAGGGACAGATGCATCGGTTCAGCTTGCCTATCAGCTTACAGCGGGGACAGACGCATTAACCATGGGAATTCTTAATGGACTTATTGTAGGCATTGATCCAATGGAGAACCCCGATGGCCGCGAAAGACGCACTACGCAACTGCAGCAGTGGCAGAGAAATGAACCGAATTCTGATGTGCAAGACATCAGTCATTCCGGTATCTGGCCTTCAGGACGAGGCAACCATTATCTCTTTGATTTAAATAGAGATTGGTTTATCCTGGCCCATCCCGAGACGCGCTCGCGAGTGAAGGCAATAAATGAATGGAGTCCGCAATTGGTGGTCGATGCACATGAAATGGGTTCCTATGATACATATCTCTTTAATCCCCCGCGCGAACCCATTAACTTAAATGTTGGGCAAAACGTCCGTAAATGGTGGGAGATATTTTCACAGGACCAAGCCCAAGCTTTTGATGATTTTGGCTGGAGTTATTATACACGGGAATGGTATGATGATCTTTACCCCGGATATGGAAGTGCCTTGCCCAATTTTTCAGGTACAATAGGCATTCTGTACGAACAAGCCAGGACGGATGGTTCGCTTATAAAAAAACCAAATGACAATATATCTACCTTCAGAGATGCTGTTCACAGGCAATTCATAAGTTCCATGGCTAACCTAAAAACTGCTGCAGAAAATCGTGTTGAATTACTAAAGGATTTTCACGCTGTTCGAAAAGAGGCAATCCAAATTAGAGGAGCTTACTATATAGTGCCGGACGAAAATTCCTCACGGGTAGATCATCTGGTAGAACGAATGTTGTTGTCGGGCTTTGAGGTCCACAAAACCAAAGCATCCTTCAAAATTAAAAATGCGCATTTTTCTTCTCCTCCGGTTCTCTCCAGGCTGGATATTCCTGCGAACTCATATGTCATTCCATTGAATCAACCACTTGGATTCCTGATAAAAGCCGTTTTAGAATTTGATCCGCGAATGCTTACCAGTGTTTTACAAAAGGAGTTCGAAGATCTTGAAAAAGGAAAGGGCACCCATCTTTATGATGTCACTGCCTGGTCTATGCTTTTGGCCTATGATGTAAAGGCCTATTATTCTGAATCTGCCTATCCGAAAAACACGGAACGTATTAAACTCATTGAGAAAAATGGTGGCGTATTTCAGCATCAACAAGGTGCAGCTGCCTTTCTCTGTGAATATGATGATGACAATGCAATTCGGGCGTTACTGGAGATGTATGAGAATGATATCAAGGTGCGCATCGCAAAAAAACCATTCGCAGCTGACGGTAAAAATTATGATCGGGGCACGCTTCTTATTCGTGCTAATGAAAACGGTGATGGCCTTACAAAACAACTTGAAGAAATCGCCACGAACACCGGCGTTGATATTACCGGAATAAAGAGTATGCGTATTCAAACCGGACCGGATCTGGGAGGCAGAGAATTTCAGTTGTTGGAGAAGCCGCGTATTGCAATACTCACAGGAACAGGTCTTTCATCCTATAATATTGGGGCAACCTGGTATCTGCTCGAATATGAGCTCAACACGCGTTTTTCCATGCTAAATCATGAATCCTTTTCCAGGTATGATCTTAGAAAATACAATGTTCTTATTCTGCCGTCTAGTTGGGGAGGCAGTAGAACATATCACCATATTTTAGGGAAGGAAGGTATTGCCAAACTGAAGGATTGGGTAAAGGATGGCGGCACGCTAATTGGCATTGACGGGGGTGCAGTGTTCTTAGCAGATTCCTCGTCCAAAATGAGCAGGGTAAAACTCAAAAGGCAGGCCCTGAAAGAGTTACCATCGTATGCTGTAGCCCTGGAAAAAGAAAAACATGCACTGATGAATGTGGATAGTTTGGCTATCTGGGAAGGTAAGGTTCAGGCGGTCGATGAAGAAGACGAAGGTAAAAAGAAAGAGCTTGAAGCATTGGAAAAAATAGACGAGCACCAGCGAATCTACCGGCCCCGCGGTGTGATTCTTAAAGTAAATTTGGATGAAGAAAACTGGATAAATTATGGGATGCGTAACTCGGTACCTGCCATGTTTAGTTCTTCTTATGCATTTATGTCAAAGTATCCGTTGCAGACTGCCGGCCGGTTTGCTGAAAGTAACGAATTACGCCTTTCGGGATTGGTATGGCCTGAAGCAAAAGAAAGATGGGCGAACACAGCTTATGTAACTCGCGAATCAAGTGGCAAAGGCCAAATAATTCTTTTTGCAGCTGAGCCTAATTTTCGCTCCTATTTTTATGGCACCACAAGGATGTTGTTAAACTCGATGCTGCTTGGTCCGGGGATGGGTACTTCTGTGGTGGTTGATTATTAAAATAGCAAGAGTAACAGTTTGAGCAAGAGTATTGATTAAAGGCATTGTTGCTATTGCTGTTGCTCCAACTCCAATCTTGGTATACTCCCATTCAGGAAATATTAGGTAGAACCGTCGCCCGGCAATTTATAAAACCGGATCAAGTACCTCTAAAAATATTAACCGCGAAACTCCCGAATGGGATCTACCTGGTAAATATTATAACAGGGGAGAGTACCATTAGTAAAAAAATATTGATAAATAAGTGAATGGCTTTCTGATCAATAAGAAATAAAAACCACCTTCGTATATTCCTTAGGTAATAAGTGATATTTCATGAGAAATTTGATCAGTTTGGAATCAGGATTGCTGCCTACCTCTTTCAATCCTGTTAACTCTTCTGAATCTCTACATCTTGACTAAGTGAAATAATAAGGTAATTTATCGTCAGCGAGATGTCATCTCAATAAATACTAAACGAACTCTCACACTTATGACATCGATATCACTACGCTGTCATTTATTTCTCACCATAAACAGCGATGCCACCTGAATCGATGACTACTTGATCAGGATATTTTTCATTTAAAGTGGTGATGACAGCTTTTCTAATATTCTCTCTGGTTTCTTCATCCGTATGGCTGAGCGCTTCAACAAAAGGCGCCGCAATATCAGTCATAAAATCCCAATATTCTTCTGCATTCTGACAAGTCATCTTTCCAGATACTTCTTTCTCTGAAATATTATTAAGCCCAACCTCCTTGAACAGCTCTGATATAAGGCCCGGTTTCGCACACCTAAACATTCCCGGTGCTCCCTCAGGTGGCTGAGGCATTTCAATATATTTCTTAATACTCTGCATCATGCATGTAATCCAGAAATTCTGTTCCGGACCGGCCCATACAGTGGTTGCAATTCTACCACCCGGCTTTAATACACGTACCATTTCTTGCGCTGCCAGCACCATGTCCGGGAAAAACATGAACCCCAGGCGACAGCTTACAACATCAAATGTATTATCGTCAAACGGTAGTTCACATGCATCCGCCACCTTTGTTTCTAAATTTGATAATCCCAGTGCTGCCGCTTTGTCATCAGCAACGCGAAGCATTCCCTCCGACAGATCAGTTACGACCACTTTTCCATCTTTAAGCATAGAAGCAATCGTTAATCCAGGTTCCCCCGTACCGGCCGCAATATCCAGTACATGATCCGAACCACCGGGGTTTACCATGTTAATAATTTCTTCTCCGTGTGGTTGTAGAAAATTCATCGTCAGATCATCCCATTTTTTCCACCCTGGAGAAAACTTGTTCCACGACTCCTTTTGTTTATCACGTATTTGTTCTAATTCAATATTCATATCCTGTTGTTTTTAAGTGAAGTTATTAATGTTGTTTAAAAATAGCTCTTACTCTTTTACCATCTTCAGTACTTTCTCGCCAACTCGTACAAAATAAATACCCTGTGGAAGATGTTCAATGTTCAATGTTGAATGTTCAATGTTGAACGGGACACGTCGTCCAAACAAGTCAAAGATCTTTATTTCGTTCAACATTTCTAATTCAGCGTTTAAAATTTGGACGAAGCCCGAACAAGGATTAGGATGGATCAGCAGCTCTTTGTTAAATTCTACATCATTAATTCCACTTATTTGGAAGGAGAAGCAAGCAGAAGTATCGGTACATCCATTTTTAGTAATCAAGACTGCAAAATTTCCTGAAATCGAGGGAGTAAAAGACATGCCGGTTTCATCAGAAACGGCAGAGAAACTATCATCACAATCAAGCCATTGATAGGTGGCGCCCGATTCGTTGGAGGCGAGAGTTGACCAGCTCGTTGTTAATGACGTGTCTATCGTATTGATG
>JACZTA010000227.1 GCA_022573915.1 Bacteroidota bacterium
CAGGCGGAATACATCTTGGGCTTAACCGATCCACCTTACCGAATGGAACGCTGGGATTCTCAATGGGTGTTTCACCGAAATATAGGTTATTCTACCAATATCTTCACCTAGCCCCTGTGCATGAAATAAACCATTTGAGCTGCAACTATCGCTGCATCAAAAGTATAAGTTGCAGTTCCAGTGCGATCTAGCCCATTAACAAAAACCTGAACTTGCATATCCGGGCCTCCGTTTATAAGGTGAATATCTGTTGTAGGTTCAACTATTAACGGCATACTTTAGTCTATTTTAATTTTTGAAATAAGAATATTCATAAATCCTTGTATATTCGATTGTTTTCTTATTGATTTTGAAACATTTTATTTTATTGTATTTGATTCTATTTTTTTTTATTCCCTTGTACCTGACCTTATCTTCAAGTTTGTGGATTTTATGAAACAACTTTTTCTGATGTAAAGCAGATGGGGTGAATTCAATCTTTTTTAGTTTGAGATGTTTCTTATTATAAGAAAATTTAATACAATGTTGAATACTATTCATGGAATTAACTATCTGTACTGCAACCCGGAAAATTTCACTGTTATTTTTGTCATAAGTAGAATAAGAATTATAAGTGACTAAAATTTTTTGAATTTGGTCAATCTGATCAGGATAACTTCTACTACCCCTTTTTATCGAAACATTTCCTGCGTTATCATAAATATAAGTTTCTGTATTATCAGAAACATGTGAATTAAGACCGAAAAATTCAGAATATCTTCTAATGTTTCCATTTGAATTGTAATAAAAACTTGTAACGGATATTGTATCACTATCGTTTTCAATTTTAATAGCCTTTGTTAATTTGTCTGAATCATCATAAATTAGATGGATCTTTTCGATAATGGAATCTGATTTTTCTATTTTACGGTTTAAGTTAAAATGTTCTATTTTTCTTACCTCAATTGGCATATACTTATTATTAAATTCGTATTTATATAAGTACCTAAACATTAATACAGAACTATCATCAGAATTCCCATACAACTCTTTCATAGTTTTGAAACCCTCTTTGTTATATTCAGCTGCATATATTTTTACATAATCAGAATTCTCTAAATTATCAGTGTTGTACTTCTCGTATTCTACCACGGTTTTAACTTTTAATTTTTTATATAACTGGTTGTGAAAGGTTTCATCAAAGTGCTGACTAAATAATAATGAATGAGTACCAAAGCATAAAATGAAAGTTAATATAACGCCCTTGATTTTTTTTTTATTAATTATATTAATAAATACATTCATATAATTAGGAACATTAATTTTGCAATTGTTTAAGCACTCCTGGATTATATAACGCACTTTCAAACAAAGTATTTTACAACTCTATAATTATTAAATAATTTCGAGAAACTACTTTATTCAATAATTATTTTTATAAGTTTACATTATAATTTATTTATATATGAAGCTAAGAAAAGCTTATTTGAAAGCAACAAAATTATATCAAATAACAAAACTATTTTAAATAAGGAATACTCACATATATAAGGGATTTATTACCTCGTTTCATTATTTTAATCAGCCATAAGAAAACCATTCAAAAGTCTATAGCAACTTAAGAAATATCCGGGCGAGGATATAGAAGTCGATGGCATCCTAATCGATAGTTTTCCTTTCTCATTACGCCTGGTACAATGGTCGCAGAGCGGTTTCTCGCCAGTTCCTTATCCTCTATTTTGTTTCGATATTATTCCTTTCTCTGTATTTATAGTTTTTGTGATGCACATCACTCTTAATACTATATGTGTTGCAGCAACTTTAGTCATTTCTGAGTTCAATGTGATCAATTTTAAAGCTAAATATATTCACAATTTTTCACAACGTATTTTTACGCAAAATGAAGCGTATAAATACGGGGATTTCCCTCGCATTATTAATCGTCTTTAGGGTTATACTCTAATTTTATTCCTAGGTTATTGTTAAATGATGATAATTCTTCATCTTTCTTATTTGATTCTTTCCTATTGGTCGGTGCAGTAATATTTTGATCGTGATGTTTAGTCTACGAGGAAATCATATCCCAACTCATCAGGAAATATAAAGGACTAATACTCCCAAAGAATATGAAACGTGTTTGGCAGGCAAAGAGGTAAATTCATCGCCACAATTTTGCATGTGTAATCCTATTAAATTTTTGTACAAAAACCACTTTTCAAATTTGTTGTATCTTTATTTAAAGTCTTGTTGCTGCAGTTTCCTCCTCCTGTTTATGAATGATAGAAGCATCATGCTAACAAAAACCTTTACAACAGCCGTACTGCTTTCCGTATTAGCTTGCAACTTATTCGTTTTAAATTCTACCGCACAGGTTGGCACGGTCATATCCCATCAAAAGATCAGTGATTCCCAAGGAAGTTTTGGAGGTATCCTATTAAATGACGTTCAATTTGGCACTTCTGTAACTTCTATAGGGGATCTGGATGGAGATGGCATCCTTGATATTGCAGTTGGTGCCGGGGGAGATTATGGGGGGGGAGTGAGCAGAGGAGCGGTCTGGATCCTTTTTCTAAACTCAAATGGCAAAGTAAAATCCTATCAAAAAATTAATGATGTAGTAGGTAACTTCACCGGTAACCTGGATAACTTTGATGGTTTTGGCGGCTCAGTGTGTTCCTTGGGTGATTTGGATTGTGATGGCATAATTGATCTGGCTGTGGGAGCAGCGGGCGATGGAGATGGTGGATATCGAAGAGGAGCAATATGGATACTTTTCTTGAATTCAGATGGAACGGTGAAGTCACATCAAAAGATCAGCAATACCCAAGGTAACTTTACCGGCAGCCTTGATAATAATGATTTTTTTGGTGCTTCAGCAACCTCTTTAAGCGACTTGAATGGAGATGGAATCATAGATATCGCTGTGGGTAGCTTGGGCGATGATGATGGAGATACTAATAAAGGAGCGGTATGGATCTTATTCCTAAATTCTGATGGTACGGTCAAGTCACACCAAAAGATTAGCGCTACACAGGGCAACTTTACCGGTAGTCTTGATTTTCTGGATTTTTTTGGTCATTCGGTTGCCTCTTTAAACGATCTTGATGGAGATGGAAATACGGATATTGCGGTGGGAGCATATCATGACGATGATGGAGGGTCAAATACAGGAGCGGTATGGGTTTTGTTCCTCGATAGCAGTGGAATGGTAATATCTCATCAAAAGATCAGTAAAACCCAGGGTAATTTCACCGGTACTTTAAATGCCGGGCATCAATTTGGTACCTCCATTGTATCCGTGGGTGACCTGGACGGAAATGGATACACAGATATCGGTGTGGGAGCTTACGGTGATGATGATGGGGGTGCTATTTGGACGGGTGCCATATGGATTGTGTTTTTAAATAGTAATGGCACGGTCATATCCCAACAAAAGATCAGCAATACACAAGGTAACTTCAGCGGGACCCTGGATAATGACAGATTTGGTATATCAATTGCTTCTATCGGTGATTTAAATGGAGATGGATTTGCCGACGTAGTAGTGGGTGAATTCTTAGGTGATGATGGCGGTGCTTCTAACTCCGACAGAGGGGCAGTCTGGGTGTTGTTTTTGAAAGGTAAGCTAAAGTTAAACACAAGTTCACTTACATTGTGCTCAGGGGATTCGGTTTCCATAGGAAATAATCCTATTGCAACAGGAGGTACCTCACCATATACTTATAGCTGGGCACCTTCAACGGGTCTGGATGACTCAACTTTAGCCAATCCAAAGGCTTTCCCAGTAATCACAACTGCTTATACTATAACTGTTACTGATGGTAACAGCGATCAGTCTGCGGATACGATTATTTTAACTGTTTATGCATCTCTAACTGCCAATGCGGGTACGGATGCAGCAATTTGTCCGGGCGATACAACTTCTATTGGAGGTTCACCAACTGCAAATTGCGGTACATTTCCTTATTCCTACAATTGGACACCTTCCATAACGCTGGATGACTCAACATTAGCCAATCCAAAAGTATTCCCAACGGTAACAACTACTTATATAGTAATTATAACCGATAGCAATAATAACCAGGCGGCTGATACAATTAATGTAATAATTAATCCGGCTTTAATAATCGATGTAGGGCTCAACGCGATTATTTGTTCAGGTGACTCAGCTTCCATTGGCGGTTCACCGACTGCAACAGGAGGCATAGCTCCTTATGTTTATTGCTGGTTGCCCATCACCGGTTTGGACAACCCAACCATAGCTAATCCAACTGCATTCCCTACTACAACCACAAATTATTTTGTTACTATAACTGACTCCAGCGGATGCACAAGCACTTCATCATCGGTAATTGTTACTGTTAACGATAATCCGAATCCAATCATTATTGCTAATGACAGTACTGACTTTTGCCAGGGAGACAGTGTAGGATTATCAACCTCTACCGGTTACATCTCCTACTTTTGGTCAAGCGTCGATACTTTCTCAAACATTAATATTTATCAAAATGACACAGTTGTTGTTACAGTAACTGATTCTAACGGCTGCTCGGGAACATCTGATTCGTTGATCATAAAGGTTTATTCTAATCCGAATCCTGTTATTATTGCCGGCGGTCCTACCAACTTTTGTCAAGGGGATAGTGTGGAACTTTCGACAGGCTTAAATTATACTAGTTATTTATGGTCTACCGGGGATTCCACTTCAGTCATTACGATTCTTCAAAGTGACACAGTTTCAGTAACAGTAACAGATTCAAATGGTTGTTATGGTACTTCAAGCGATCTTATAGTCACAGTTAATGCGAATCCCAATCCTTCAATTACTGCAAATGATACCACTGTTTTTTGCCAGGGAGATAGTGTGGTTATTATGACCACAGGTATTTATAATATTTACGGATGGTCGAATGGAGATTCTACTCAAAATATTGTTGTCTATCAAAGTGGCAATTATACTGTTGTGGTTACCGATTCCAATAGTTGTTACGATACTTCAAATACAATGATCGTTACCGTTAATCCACTTCCGGTGCCTGTGATTACAGCAATGGGGGATACAATCTTTTGCCTGGGTGATAGCGTGATACTTACAGTGAACAATATTTATAATAATTACCAGTGGTCAAATGGAGATAGTACTAAAAACATCATTGCCAGGCAAAGTGGTAAATATGATGTAACTGTTGAGGATAGCAATGGTTGTATCGGCACGTCAAATAGTATAGCTATAACTGCTAATCCATTACCACCCACTCCCAACATTACTCAAAATGGGGATACGCTTATATCAAGCACTGCAACAGGTTACCAATGGCATTTGAATGATACTTTAATAAATGGTGCTAATAGTCAGTATTTCATTACTGTACAACCCGGGTCGTATACGGTAGAAATCACCGATTCCAATGGTTGCGAGTCAACTTCAGCGCCTTTTATTCTTTCCAACGTCATTTCAATATGGCCAAGTGATTATATAAATATATATCCTAATCCCAATCGAGGACTTTTTCAGTTAGAAATAAACGTCCGAGGTTCAAACATTACATACATAAAAATTTACAACATTTTAGGATCGATAGTTTATCAGGAAGACCTTTTAAATTATTCAGAGAGCTATACAAAGCTACTTAATCTGAAGGAGTTCAATAGTGGTATCTATTTCATACGCGTACAAATTGGAGCAATACAATATTTCAAAAAGATCGTTATAGAATAGACGACCCCTTCCTTGTAAGCTAATGATCCATTTATTCTTAATAGTATTATCTATTCTTGTATTTTCGTATGCAGGCCTGACGCAGTCCATTTACTTCAGTAAATCATTTGATATTGACAGCGCTTCCGGGGATAATGGGGGAAGTGTAATTCAGTTGCCGGGCATGGTCAACTAATCGCTATTCACTAATCATACGTCGCTAATCAAGGAATTCTACTTTTACAGAGCAAAAGGCACTGTCAGCTTCCCCGTTATTCGGCCATTTAAAGTTAGAGATATTATCTAATTTTAAATGCGATAACTATGAAAAAAACAAGATTCACAGAAACAAAGATTGTCTCTATCTTAAAGCAACATGAAGGT
>JACZTA010000021.1 GCA_022573915.1 Bacteroidota bacterium
CTTTGGGTCGGGCCACGACCTCCATTGATGTCCGTAAACAGGGCCCAGCTCTCCTTTTTCATCAGCCCAATTATCCCAGATCTTTACACCGTTATCATTGAGGTATGCAATATTGGTGTCTCCTTTTAAAAACCATAACAACTCGTGTAAAATAGACTTTAAATGAAGCTTCTTTGTGGTCAGTAAAGGAAACCCCTTTTGAAGATCAAAACGCATCTGATGCCCGAATATGCTGGTAGTACCTGTGCCGGTCCTGTCCGGTTTTTGATGTCCTTCATGCAAGATCCTATCCAAAAGATCGAGGTATTGTACCATACCATAAAGGTAAATAAATTGGCATTTCTGAAGGGTTATAATCCCGAAGAGTTTTCAACAAAGTCAACTTCCCACGTCAGGTGTTAACACCTGACACAAGAGAAGGTTAACGTTTTGCCCCTTGCTAAAGCGCGGGGTTAAATTGATTGAGAATTGTGGCTTTAGCCACCACTACAATATTCCCAATTAAGGGTTAAAGCTCACATCTTTATTTCAAATATCTCCGCGCTAAAGCACGAAGCAAAGCTCTGCCGCGTGGACACTACGGAGAAGTCTTCTGAACTGCTTTCAACTTTTTAATACCGCCCTTTAAATGCTCAACCTGATAGCCATCCTTTTTCATGTAGTTGGCGAGTATCGCAGAAGAACTGCCTTCGGCACACACAAGGAAGTACTTATTGCTTTTATCCCAGTGGACATAATCAGCCCAGGCCTCTTGAAACGGCACATGTCTGGCATTTACCAAGTCAAAATCCTTTAATTCCTTCGTTGTTCTAAGGTCTATAACCTCACTATCCTCAGGAATTACCGGAGGCAGAGAATCCGTGTTGAGCAGTTCATCCTCACCCGTTTTGATTATTAATTTTTGATCGAGTGCTGCATCTATTAATGACAGATCTAAATGCTCCGCTTCTCTCATCAGGTTTTCGTACGATGATCCGGTGGTTACATTTTTTGCTACCAATGCGCAATATTCCTTCCCCTTATACGAGAGGTCATATGTTCCGATATCCTCGGAGATTTTTGTTATTTCTTCTTTAGTATGGATCGCCAACGGTCGTACGATCATAGTGGAGATCACCTGGTCCAACGCTGTCAGGTTTTTCAGTGTTTGAGTGGAAACCTGTCCGATGGATTCTCCTGTAACCAAAGAATCTACTTTTAAATAAGCACCTAATTTTTCAGCCGTTTTGTAAAAAAAATATTTCAGCAGCAGGTTCTGGTAAGATTTTTTTGCTGTCATAATATTCTCGATGATCGGTAAGAAATTAATAATGTATAGTTTGGATTTAGAACCCGCTGCCCATTTCTTCTGAAGTATCTGATAAGTATTCTTGATACACTCGAGTTGATCCTCACCACCCAGGTCGAAATAGACAAAAACCTGTTCAATACCCATCCTGTAAATGGTCCATGCAGCTACAGGTGAGTCAATACCTCCTGACAACATAGTCAAGGTTTTTCCCTGGGTACCAATGGGGAATCCATCCATTCCGGGTATTTTCTTCGAATAAAGATGCACGTCATTGTTCCTGATCTCCACAAAACAGGTAATCTCCGGTTTACTCAGGTTCACTTTACCAAGGTGCAGTAGTTTTTCTCCCAGCGCCTCCTCCACATCTTTTTTACTAAAGTTGTGCTTACCTATGCGTTTGCACCTCACCGCAAAGTCTCTTCCGCCAATCTCATCTTTGAAGAGCTCAAATGCGGTTTCGATCAACTTTTCAAAACCCTCAAACTGTAGCTCATGAACGAGTGAAAAACTCTTGATTCCCGGAATATTGGTAAGGATGGCATCCAACTCTACAGGACCGTGAGTGGTTATATTATCCCAGTTTACATTGATTGTTGTTGAAGCAGCAATTTCGGGTCCAAGCACAACTTTTATAGCTGATTCAACGTTTTTACCAAGCTTTCTGATAAAATTCCATCTTGTCGGCCTGTTTTTTGTACCGATCTCACCTCCGTACCGAATTAAATATTTATAAACCATTCTATATAAAATTAGTCAAATTATTCGTTCTGAGAAAGTTGGGATTCATGCATGATTCCCGGTAGGATAATTTATTGTTATAGGCTTTGCTTTTGATTACTTTTACATAGACATATGTTACAACGAAATACTAGTATAGGTTTAGCTACAATCTTTTTTTTTCTCTTCTCTTTCCAGGGATTTGCCTCCCATTTTATGGGCGGACAGATCACCTACAATTGCCTGGGAGTCAATGCGGGTAATCCTTCTGTTTACGATTATGAACTTACGTTAAAACTATATCGTGATTGTGGCGGTTGTGATCCTTCTATAGTCAATTGCCAGGGTTGGGGTGATCCAAGCAGCGCATTTCCCTTCACCATTTTAGACATTACTCCTTCCGTTTTGGGAGCAACTTCGGTTCAGATGTTCAGGTTAGACAACCAGACGCTGGACGTCACACTGCTTTGCAGTCCAACAGAAGAATCCAAATGTGATAATCCTTCCAAACCTTTCGGTGTGCAGCAATGGATATTTAAAGGCTTGATCCAGATTCCGATAGGTGGTGGGCCATATACATTCAGTCATAGTGCGCTCGCTCGTAACGCTGCAATCACTACTATAAACAATCCGGCAGGAACTTCCTGGTACATAGAAACTGTGTTGGATCCTACAAACTGTAACTCTTCACCTGAGTTTTTGAATCCACCCATCTCTTTGGTTTGTGAACATCTTTCCTATACCTATAATCATAACGCCTATGACGTGGATGGCGATTCACTGGTATACAGCCTGACTCCTTGCATGGAAAATGCTTTTACCACTGTTAACTATAAAAGTCCATATAGTGGCGGTAATCCAATATCATCTTCAACCGGAATCACAATTGATCCGATTAACGGTGATATAATTTTTACACCGGATACGATCCAAGTCGCTATCATGGCAATAAAAGTTGAAGAGTATCGAAACGGAGTGAAACTGGGTGAAGTGATGCGGGATATTCAGATTCAGGTTGTTAGCTGTAATAACCAGATCCCTGCCATACAACCATTATCTAATAGTGGTAAGAAGGATACGACTATTTATCCTGGAAAGAATTTTTGTATCACCTTTAAGGCTACCGATCAGGATTTTAGCGATACGAGCAAAAACCTGATCACCATGTCAATAACTTCCGGGATAATTCCCCCGGCTACCTGGAGTAATCCATCTCCTAAAAATATACTCAATACCGGCACGCTTTGTTGGACTCCGGAGTGTTCCGATATTAGATCGCAACCCTATTTAGTGACCGTTCTGGCGCAGGATAATGCCTGTCCCGTACCGGGAATAACCGTCTCTACATTTGAAATATATGTCGATCCACCTGTGGCCACACCTCCTGAATTACTTTGCGTCAGCGTATTGGCGACAAATAAAGACATACAACTCACCTGGAAGATACCGGATGATACGATGCAGGTCGATAGATACAGGATTTACAGGGCAATTAACACAACGACCAGTTTTGTTCTATACGACTCCATCACGGATCTGGCACAGTTCAGTTACGTAGATAATAATTCATTATTGAATACTGCTGACAGTATTTATTATTATTTTCTGACAGGGGTTACCTATTGCAATGACGAGAGTATTTCATCAGATACCATAGCGAGTATCAGGTTGCAATCGACGTTTGTGAACCCGTACCTAACGCTTACATGGAATGCACCTACAAATGTGTATACACCACTTTACCGCGTCATGCGTAAGAATGGTGCAAGCTTTAATTTATATGACACAACGTCATTCTTAATCTATGTGGATACCACCGATTCTTGCACGCCCATGTTTTTGGAACATAAGATAGATGTGTTTCATCCGACGGGAATTTGCATCTCTTCTTCAAATATTGTTTTCGATACGGTTCCGGGCAAAGCCATTCCGGACTCTCCATTGATTTGTAAGGTAGAAGTGAATATCGATAATACGGTGAGCATTTATAGCAGTGCCGACAGTATTGGTATCGACACGATTATTATACATAGGCTGAACGATTTTACTCAGATCTATGATAAGATTGGAACGGTAACAAATATGTCCACGCAACTTTTTGTCGATGGTGGAGTGGATGCATCCTTAAAATCGTATAGTTATGCAATTACCGTTATCGATACCTGTGGTTTACAAAGTGTTTTGAGTATTGCACACACCACCATGAATCTCGAAGTCACGCCCGGACAGTTTACGAATTACCTCGAATGGAATCAATATATTGGTTGGGATACCTTGCCGGATCATTACGACATATATCGCGGGACTTCCTTACCGCTGAGCTATCTTGCCGCCACTAATGATACATTTTACGTAGATTCTCCGCTGGCCTGCAGCGTGAATTTTATTTATCGAATTGAAGCGATAAAAGCCGGAGCAGGCTTTTGCGATTCTGTATTGAGTGATACTTCGTCCGGAATGCCTTTTGATACGATCATTCCTGACATTCCTGTATTTTGCGGTGTCACGGTTTTAGGTAACTACACCGATGTGGAGATCAGCTACTACAATAGTATCAGCGTTGATGCTGACAGCACCTACCTCTGGGCGATGAACCCAACAATGCAGTTAATGTCGGATGAAGGTGCTTCACAAAATTTAAAAACATTTATTGATTCAATTGCAATTATCCCCACGGATCAGCAGGGATGCTACTTCCTCTATTCGCTCGATTCTTGTGGTAATCTGAGTGTATTGTCTGATACGTTCTGCACGATCGATTTAACTGCTATCGCCGGAAATCAGGTAACCATGCTTAACTGGACCAGGTATCGAATATGGCCACCGGATTATTACATAGTTTATCGATTGTATGACTCTATTTGGGATTCAATAGGAATTAGTAAAAGTCTGAATTTTATTGATTCAATGTTACCGCAAGTCTGTAACTATAATTATGTCTATCAGGTGAAGGCCGTAGACACCTCTTTAACATTATGCTATTTCAGTTTTAGTGATACTTCTCACGCAGAACCTTTTGATGGGGATCCTCCCGTATTTCCTGAATTTTGTAATATTTCGGTACAGGAAAACATCAAAGACATTCTTATTGATTTTGAGAACAGTTTAAGCGGTGATGCAGTCAAGTATGAATTATATAAGGAAGGCCTGGGCAGTCCGGTAGCTATACTTGGAAGGGATACAATAAGTTATTTGGATGAAAATATTATTGATGCGCTGATCCAATCAGGTTGTTATTACTTAATAGCCATAGACAGCTGTGGAAATAAAAGCATGCCTTCAGATACCTTTTGTAGTATAGACGTCACGGTGGCCAGCGGTTATAGAAAAAACTTCGTGGTATGGAACCAATTTACTGTCTGGAAACCGGATTATTATAATATCTACGCCGGTGAATCACTGCCATTGATTCTGATCGATTCAACTTCTGATACTGCTTTCTTGCATATCGGTATTACCTGTATAGAAAATTTGATTTATCAAATTGAAGCAATAAGGTATGATACAGTCAAGTGTGTTTCGAGTTTCAGTGATACCGGTACGGTATTATGCTCAGACATCATCTTTCCTAATGTATTCACACCTAACGGGGACGGTTTTAATGAGGTTTTCCAACCCATTATTGCAACCAACGTCATTTCAATGGATGTCAGCTTTTATAACAGATGGGGCCAAAAAGTAAATCAGCTCTCCGATCCGCATATTATGTGGAAGGGCAGGGACTTCCAGGGTCGTCAATTGGCTTCTTCGACATATTACTATATAGCCGATGTCGGGTTGCTTCAGAATAATGGTTTGCTTAAACTCACCATCACCGGTTGGGTTCAAATCCTTAAGGATTAGTACCCGGAATTCTTTAACTTTACTATATTATGTAATCGGAGTGTTCTGATTTAGAACCTCAATAAATAAATATTATGCCTGGTGCCAGACCCTTTAATTTTAAAAAGTGGATCGATGATAATCGACATTTATTGAAACCACCTGTTGGGAATCAAACTGTATATAAGGAAGCGGAGGACTTTATTATCATGGTGGTAGGCGGGCCCAATACGCGAAATGATTATCACTTTAATCTCGGTGAAGAGTTTTTCTATCAACTGGAAGGTAATATGGTCTTGAAGATAATTGAAGATGGAAAACCTGTTGACATTGAAATAAATGAAGGTGATATTTATCTATTACCTCCTAAAGTACCTCATTCACCGCAACGGCCTGCTAATACGGTTGGGTTAGTAGTGGAAAGGGTAAGAAAAGCCGACGAGGAAGACGGGTTCATGTGGTTCTGTGAAAATTGTGGTAACGTGTTATATGAAGAACATTTTCACCTCGATGATATTGTAACCCAGTTGCCGCCTGTTATGGACAAGTATAATTCCTCAGAGGAAAACAGAACCTGTGATAAGTGTGGAACTGTGATGGAAGTGCCTGGCAAGAACTGAAAACATTGTATTGAAAGGTTGTCACTAAATTCCCATATGCTCTAGCACCCTGCCGCAGCAATTTTCCTATCTTTGCCGAATTCAAAATCCGGGAGCATTCTAAAATTTAATGAAAAAGGTCCGCAACCAATATTGATTCTGCCCGATGAATAACATTAAAGTAGATATTCACACACATATCATTCCTGAGAACTTACCTGATCTCAGGAAAAAGTATGGATATGGGGGATTTATCAGTCTTGATCATCATAAGGCAGGGTGTGCGCGTATGATGATGGATGGTAAATTTTTCAGGGAGATCGAACATAATTGTTGGGATCCAAAAATTAGAATTAGCGAATGTGATGAACAGGATATTCAACTGCAGGTATTGTCAACCATACCGGTAATGTTCAGTTATTGGACCAAGGCAGAGGATGGATGGGATTTGTCAAAGTATCTCAACGATCATATAGCTGAAATTGTAAGGGACTTTCCTCATAGATTCTTAGGGTTGGGAACAGTACCGCTTCAAGACACGAATCTGGCCATTAAAGAGATGGAACGGTGCATGAATGAACTTGGTTTGTCGGGAGTTCAAATTGGATCACATGTCGAATCCCTGAACCTAAACGATGAGAAGCTCTTTCCATTTTTTGAAGCAGCAGAGAAACTGGGTGCTTCAATTTTTGTGCATCCCTGGGATGTAATGGGCAGAGAAGCTATGGATGAATATTGGCTTCCATGGTTAGTGGGTATGCCTGCGGAAACCTCCAGGGCTATTTGCTCCATGATCTTCGGTGGCATATTTGAAAAGCTGCCTAACCTAAGAGTGGCATTTGCTCATGGTGGCGGTAGTTTTCCTTCTACTATCGGACGAATTGAACATGGTTTCAATGTAAGGCCGGATCTCGTAGCCGTCGATAATGCAATAAATCCGAAGGAATATCTTGGTAAATTTTATCTCGACTCACTTGTTCATGATCAGGAGATGCTAAAATATATTGTAAATTTAATTGGAAGGGAGAAAGTTTCTCTGGGCACCGATTATCCGTTTCCTCTTGGTGAACTTCAACCGGGAAAGCTAATTGAGGATTCGGATTTTGATCTGGAGACAAAGGAGTGGCTTAATTATAGATCAGCTTTGGATTGGCTTGGAATGGAAAGCAAGGCTTTTGAGGAGTTGATTGAGCAAAAAGCAGCTTCTTCCTGAACTAATAGATGGAATATAAGAACAACATAGAATTTGCCCGGGAATTGGATAATAATGACCCTCTGAAGGAATTTCGGGATCAGTTCTACATTCCTTTAAAAAATGATAAACCACTGATTTATTTTATTGGTAATTCTACGGGTTTGCAGCCGAAGAATGTGAGGTCCGCTGTGGAACAGGAGCTGAAGGATTGGGAAGTATATGGGTTGGACGCGCATTTTGAAGCTAAGAATCCATGGTATTATTATCATCATTTCTTGTCAGAGTCTATTGGAAGAATCACCGGTGCAAAACCGGAAGAGACCGTGGTCATGAATTCTTTGACCACTAACCTCCATCTGATGATGGTATCATTCTACCAACCGGACGGAAATCGAAACAAGATCATGATGGAGGCACATGCTTTTCCATCAGACATACATGCGGTTACAAGTCAGATGATCCTTCATGGGGTTGATCCTAAACAAGCATTGATCGAGCTGCAACCTGCGGAGGGAGAATTTATTAACAGAAATGAAGATATCCTGCAGGCGATAGAAAAGCATGGCGACGAATTGGCGATGATATTAATTGGAGGGGTTAATTATTATACGGGGCAGGTTTTCGATATGAAGTCTATTACGGAAGCCGGTCACAAAGTAGGCGCGAAGGTTGGATTCGATCTCGCGCATGGTATAGGAAATATTCCATTTCAGTTACACGATTGGGATGTTGATTGGGCGGCGTGGTGTTCTTATAAATATCTTAACTCGGGACCGGGAGGTGCAGCCGGCGTATTTGTTCACGAGCGGCATGGCCAGGATAAAAGCCTTAGAAGGTTATCCGGCTGGTGGGGAACGGAAGAGGAAACGAGATTTGAGATGAGTCCGGATTTTATTCCTCAAAGCGGTGCTGCAGGCTGGCAGTTAAGTAACGCTCCTGTCTTTCCAATGGCAATTCAGAAAGCTTCTTTGGAAGTATTTGATAACGCAGGTTTTGACAAGCTCAGAGAAAAAAGCAAATTATTGACAGGTTATCTCGTTTACTTGCTTAATGAGATGGGTCAGTCCAACGATAGTTTTGAGATCATCACACCTTCCAATCCGGAAGAAAGAGGTTGTCAGGTTTCGATCTTCATGAAGAAAGCCGGGAAAATGGTTTATGATAAGCTAAAAGAAGCAGGAGTAAAAGCAGATTGGCGCCACCCCGATGTGATCAGAATTGCTCCGGTGCCGTTATATAATTCATTTGAAGAAGTCTGGGAGTTTGCTTCGTTATTTGCTAGTTACATGGAAACTGTTGCAGATCCATCTTTAACATAGATCAATCATCGCGGGTAAATTTCCTTAGGTTGCTTGCCGCGTAAGAGAAGAGAGTTACTTCAGATCTGAAGTACCCATCTTGATCATTTCCATCGTAAGAAGTCCATCCGCTTGATTTTGAGAAACTGTCAATCGGTCTTCGGTCAAAGATTCGATCACGAATTCGTTTGGGATATCAACCATACCCATTGGACCCTTATGAAGCATTAAGATCGATGTCTTTTCCTTATTTAACTTCCAGGTACCTTCCTGGGAATTACGGCCCATCGTATTTTTGTAAGTCATATCTGCATTAAAAAAATACCGGAAATTTTCGAACATCTCATCGGGTAAGGTTCTGTCGCCGGCTTGAAAACTGGTTACCATCCATTCTCCAATCAAAAGCTTTTCCTTGCCTTTTTCGGATTGGCAAGCTAATAGAATAAGAAGGCCAATAGCAGTCGCATACAATTTTAAATTTTGAATTTTAAGTTTTAAATTAATCATCATTCTCCTTTAAAGTTGGGTTTTCTTTTTTCAATAAAAGCCTTGATACCTTCTTTATAGTCTTCACTATAACCTGCAATTTCCTGGCTATAAGCTTCATATTGAAGCATTTCTTCCAGGGTTGCCGTAGAAGACTTTCTGATCATCTTTTTAATTATTGCAATTGCTTTGGTGGGCGCTGATGCGTAATATTCCGCTATCTCCAGCACAGATTTATCCAATTCACCGGCGGGAACCACCTGGTTTATCAAACCAATTTGAGCAGCTTCCTCTGCTTTTACTTTTGAACCCATGGTGGCCATCTCAAAAGCTTTGGCTGTGCCAACTGCCCTTGGAAGAAAGTAGGAAGAACCTGAATCGAGCACTAGTCCAACATTTATAAATACCTCTATCAGCGTAGCATTATCCGATGCAATGATCATATCGCAAGCAAGCGCTAATGAACAGCCTGCTCCTGCTGCTACACCGTTTAATTTACAGAGTACTGGCTTAGCCATATTGCATATCAACCGAATGACCGGGTTATATCGTTTATGCAGTGAATCGCCGAGATTGCGCTTTTCTTCTTTGGATATATCTTTCAGGTCCTGGCCCGAACAAAATGCTTTACCGGCTCCGGTGATAATCAGTACGCGAACTTCCCTGTCTTTACTCACTTCTTTCAAAGCATCCTGAAACTCGAAGCTCATCTCATTATCGAAAGCGTTATAGAAGTCGGGTCTATTAAGCGTGATTGTTGCAATACCATTATCTTTTTCAAGTAGGATTGTATTAAACATAATCAGAGAAATTTTACTTGGAAGATTTTGCTTGTCCGGTCAGTTCATGATTGAATAAACAGCAAGAACGCTTATCCAACCTACAAAATAACCTAAATAAATTTGAATAGGTTTATGTGCATTCAAAACAAGACGAGCCGTTCCCACCACTCCGGCAAGAATTAGTAAGGTGTACAAAAGGGTCTGAATTTTGAAAGAAGACGACTCAGAGGTGCAATAAACTAATGTTGCCAATCCGGCTATGGCGATCGAATGTAGGCTGATTTTCGTGAAAAAATTTATTACAATAGTTATAAAGGCAGCCACTGCACCCGCCAATAATGTAAGATTAAGGATGGTTGGATATCCATCGCCTTTGAGCTGAAAGTAAAGAATCGTATAGATTACCAGGTTAATAACCAGGGGTTGTAATCTTTCTTCCTTCTTTTTCATCAAAAGTGATTTAATTATTTTGATTTTGTAGAATACATATACCATCATTAATGGTATAATCGCGGTCATTACAAATATTTCGAGTAAGATTAAGAACTTTTCCAGCGTATTACTTTCAAAAAGAAATGGATTAAAGGCCATGATTATCGCAAAAGCAATGGTTGGTGCGAACAGGGGGTGGAGGGCTACCGAAATAAACTGAGATATACGTTTGGAGAGGATCGAATACATCTGGCGAATTGGATTCGGCACAAGGTAAGGAAAACGAGACAGGCTGCGAATGGAAAAGTATGTTAAAGCAAGAAGAAGCATGGGCATGGCTTTGTCCAAACGAATGTGCCATGCCTGGACACCGTAGCGCAAGCGGCCCATGCTTTAACATGCGTGCATGCGCTCACGATGATAAGTATATGGTTAAGGATTATAATTGTAGGCGATAGAACTCTTCTTAGAGAGTCTTCCTAAGTCGTGCCACTGAAATGTTGAGCTGTTCCCTGTATTTGGCAACTGTTCTGCGCGCGATGTTATAACCTTTATCTTCCAGCGCTTTGGTGAGTGCTTGATCAGAAAGTGGTTTTTTACCATCTTCTCCGGATATAAGATCACGAAGTATTTGTTTTACTTCTTTAGAGGAAACCTCTTCTCCCTTTGAATTGATCAATGCCTCCGAG
This sequence comes from Bacteroidota bacterium, assembly GCA_022573915.1. Lineage (GTDB taxonomy): Bacteria > Bacteroidota > Bacteroidia > Chitinophagales > JACZTA01 > JACZTA01. Next base: position 11,312 of record JACZTA010000021.1, read on the forward strand.
AAAAAATGTTTCAACGGGAATGTTCTAAATTCTGTTTGAACATATTTGCTGTTAGCCACGCGTGAGATAGTAGAGATATCCAATCCGGTGATATCTGCAATGTTCTTTAATATCATAGGCCTCAACTTGATTTCTTCTCCTGTGATGAAAAAATCATATTGATATTCCATGATGGCCTGCATGGTATGCTGCAAAGTGTTTTGTCTTTGCTTGATAGCATCTATGAACCATCTTGCCGAATCCAGTTTCTGCTTGATGAACATGACGGCTTCCTTCTGTTCTTTATTATCTTTTTTACCCTTGTCATATCCTTGCATCATTTCTTTATAGGTCCTGCTAACCTTCAGATCGGGTGCATTCCTTCCATTGAGAGACAACACGAGCTTACCGTCAGAATTTGTTATAGTAAAATCAGGAACTATGTATAAACTTGATTTAGAACTATCTGATGAAGTTCCGCCGGGTTTTGGATTAAGTTTTACAATTATTTCAATAGCCTCCTTTAATGCCTCTTCATCGACCGACAATTTCTTCAATAGCTTTTCGTATTGCTTTTTAGTAAACTCGTTAAAATGATCACGTATTATCTTTTTTGCACGATCTAACGCGAGATTATGATTTGATTTATTTTCAAGTTGCAGCAACAAACATTCTCTTAGATCTCTTGCTCCAATTCCGGCGGGATCAAAGGACTGGATCATTTCCAAAACTTCCTCCAACTCTTCTTCAGTAGTTTCAACGTTCATTGAAAAAGCGAGGTCATCTACCATTAAAGCAAGTGGTCTGTTCAAATACCCTTCATCGTTAATGCTGCCAATTATTTGTTCGGCAAGTAAATGAGGGCGTTCATCCAAACTGAGAAGATTCAGTTGGTTATGCAGATTTTCATGAAATGTATTGATTATAGCCTGGGGGTAGGTCTTCTGTTCCTCATCATCTCTACCTCCATAACTGTAAAGTTTATAGTCGGCTACTTCATCATCGCTCATATAATCGGTGAGGTCGAGGTCATCGTCTAACGCTTCTTTCTCTTCTTTTTCCTCAGATTGCTCTATTTCTTCTTTGGGATCTTCTATCTCGTCTTCTAATTCTTCGTTCTCTTCCTCTTTACCTTCTTCCAGAGCCGGATTGGCTTCCATCTCCTGCTTGATCCGTTCTTCCAACTGCACAGTAGGAACCTGTAACAGCTTGATCAGTTGGATCTGCTGAGGAGATAGTTTCTGAACTAATTTCTGACTGAGCTTCTGGCGTAACATAAGTCAAAGTTGATATGTACATTAATTAAATCCGTTACCAATCACAAAATTTATACTTAATTTCGCGACTGTATATGCAATATAACAAAATTCTGAATACGATAACAAAAAGAGTGCCAATATTTTGAAAGTCATACAAATAAAGGAAATCCGTGGGTACGACAATAAGGGCGTAACCCTGAATGGTTGGGTCGCTAATAAGAGGTCGGGTAAGTCCCTGGTGTTCGTAACGCTGCGTGATGGCAGCGGATATATACAAGCTGTATTTGATCAGGGTGTAATTGGTGAAGAGGAGTTTCAGAAAGCAGAATCACTTACACTGGAGAGTTCGGTATCTGTTAGCGGCAAGATCGTAAAGGACGAGAGACAGATTGGAGGCTATGAAATGCAAGTGATCAAACTTGAGATATATCAAATTGCCGAAGAATATCCCATCGCTAAAAAGGAACATGGAGTCGAATTCCTGATAGATAACAGGCACCTGTGGCTACGCTCCAAGCGACAATGGGCAGTGATGCGCGTGAGAAACAATATTATTTATGCCATTCACAGATTTTTCCAGGATAGAGGATTCACGCAGATGGATGCACCGATATTTACCGGTAATGCAGTAGAAGGTACCAGTACATTATTCGAAACAGATTATTTCGGCGAACCTGCATATCTTTCTCAATCCGGGCAGCTTTATGGCGAAGCAATGGCAATGTCACTCGGTAAGATCTATACATTTGGCCCAACGTTCCGGGCCGAGAAGTCAAAAACAAGGCGACATCTGACAGAGTTTTGGATGATTGAGCCTGAAATGGCTTTTTGCGATAACGAAAAAAATATGGATCTGATTGAGGAGTTCTTACAATTTGTGGTCACAACTGCTGTAGAGGAGAGTAAGGAAGAACTTGAAATTCTTGAAAGGGATACGACTATTTTAAAGAATATCAATAAAACATTCCCGAGGGTTACCTATGATGAGGCGGTAGAAATATTAATGGGGAAGAAGGAAGTCAATGGCAAGACAACCTTGAACACTCTTCATGAAGACCTGGAAACCATTGAAGAAGACATCAGGAAAAATGAACAATCTATTCAGGAAAATGAAGAAAGATTGAAGAAGAGTGGTGTAAAAAAGAGGGAGCAAAATCAGATACAGAATTCGATCGAAAAACTTAAAGCTGAAAATAAGGATCTTGAGGAACAAAAAATCAATATTCCGCAATGGATCGAATCAGCCGAAAATTTCAAGTACGGTAGTGATTTTGGCGGTTCAGATGAAACGGTTATTACCCGGCTTTTTGATACGCCTATTATGGTGTATAACTGGCCCAAGGAGATCAAGGCTTTTTATATGAAGCGGGATGAAAAGAATAACGGGTTGGTGAAGGGTGTAGATGTGTTGGCGCCCGAAGGTTTTGGAGAGATCGTTGGCGGTGGAGAAAGAGAAACCGATCTTGAGTTCTTAAAAGAACAGATCAATATACATAAACTCCCCATGAAAGCCTTTGAGTGGTATCTCGATCTGAGAAGATACGGCTCTGTTCCTCACTCAGGATTCGGATTAGGCCTTGAGCGGTTGGTCGGGTGGATTTGCAAACTGCCTCATTTAAGAGAGTCCATTCCTTTCCCGCGCATGTACGGGCGTCTGTTTCCATAATACTCGCGTGCGGTAATAGTTTTTACCTTTTTTTTAAAATAATTAATTGCTCTCCAAAGCCTTGGAGCTGATGCGACTAACGTATGAGGCTCAAAAAAATATAAAAACAAAGGAAACTATTAGCTACTTAATTTGTTTCCTATGTATTAACTGTTTATATTTGCAGCAAGAACCAATTATATGAGTAAGAAAGAACAAATACTGGAAGGTGCATTAGAGCAATTCTTGCAGAATGGCATTAAGAGTGTGACAATGGACGATGTATCCAGGACATTGGGCATCTCTAAAAAAACACTTTATCTATATGTCACTGATAAATCTGACCTCGTAAAGAAGGCTATGATGCAGCATATGGAATCGGATAAGGCTTTTGCCAAAAAGAATTTCAATGGAAAGCTAAATGCGATTGACGAGCTAATAGCTATGAGTGAATTCATATGCAATAAGATGAAAGAACGTAATCCTTCAATAATGTTCGATCTGCAAAAATACTATCCAGAAACCTGGAAGATGTTCGTTGAACATAAACAAGGCCATATATATAATATGATCTATCAGAACTTGTTAAAAGGTATTAAGCAGAAGTATTATACAGACGATTTTAATCCTGTGGTGATTGCTAAGATCTACATATCTCGTCTGGAAGCATGTATGGATACCAACGTTTTCCCTTCAGATGAATTTTATTTTAAAGATATAATAATGGAAGTCATGCGCTACCATATTAGGGGAGTGTCCAGTGCTAAAGGCATGCAATATTTGAATAAGAAAAAGAAAATAACATCTTAAATAAATCTCAATGAAAACTTTGAAACTCTTAACCATAACATTGTTGATCGTGAGTTTAATTTCTCCCGGGACTCTTTTTGCCCAGGAAGGAAGTAGTTCGTATTCTCTGGAACAAGCCAAAGACTTTGCGATAAAGAACAGTATTACTATTAAAAACGCAAACCTGGATGTGGATCTGGCAAAAGCAGAAATTCGCAAAGCAGGTGTTGCAGGACTACCGGGTGTCAGGGCTTCACTGGGTTACCAAAACTTCATAGACATTCCAACTCAAGTAGTGCCTGCCAACGCTTTTGACCCTTCTGCTCAGGATGATCTCTTAATACCACTGAAGTTTGGTACCGATCATAACGTTTTTGCAAAAGTGTATGTCAACCAGCTCATATTCAGCGCAAGCTATTTTGTGGGATTGCAGGCTTCGAGAGTTTATAAAGGATTATCTGAGTCTAACTTGAGAAGGACAGAACTTGATATAAAGGATATGGTTTCACAAAGTTATTATACGGCTTTGGTTGCGATGGAGAATAAGAAGATCATAACACAAAGCCTGGAAAACCTTAAAAAGATATTGGCTGAATCGAAAGTGCTGAATGAAAATGGTTTCATTGAAGAACTGGAATATGAGCAGTTGATGCTCACTGTAACAGAAATGGAGAACATGTCCAATACTGCTGAAGGACGGGTACAGATGACATTGAATATGTTGAAATTTCAAATGGGAGTTGATGTGGGTAGTGCTATTATTTTGTCAGATGGATTAGAATCGATTTTAGGTGAAGTAGACAACGAGCTCACAGGTACCCCGGCATTGGATCTTAATGGGCATGTGAATTATCGAATAATATTAACTCAGCAAAAACTCCAGGAGCTGAGTTTGAGAAACGAACGGCTAAGTTTACTTCCAACAGTTACAGGTTTTTTTACTCATTCGCAAAACGGTTTTGCGAATGAGATTAAATTTGATCCTTACTATCCAACCACTATTTGGGGTATCAATCTTACCGTACCCATCCGATGGACCTCACCTAATTCTAAAAAAGCAAAACTGGAACTGCAAAAGATCCAAAACTCTAAAATTGAGCTTGAGCAGGGTCTGAAGATGGAAGTGATGAGTACAAGTATAAGTTATGACAATGCACGTGCCCAATATTTTTCAGAAAAACAAAACATAGATTTAGCCAAAAAGATACTTGACAAGACCTTGATCAAATACAGGGAAGGAATGGTGTCTAGTATGGAAGTAACACAAGCCAATAATCAATACCTCTCGACCCAGGGGAAATACTTCAATTCGATATTTGAATTACTATCGACTAAAAACAGACTTGACAAAGCATTAAATAATAACTAATAGAATAAATAAAATAAAATGAAGCTAAATATTATATCTCTCAGCATTATATTATTATTTTTTATCACTGCCTGTAGTGACTCAGAAAAAAAGGTTGCGAAAGAGCTCGAGAAAAAGCAAGCTAAGCTTGAAAAGTTATTGGATAAGTCTGATAAACTAGCAGACAGGATTAAAGATCTCGAGGAAGAAATAGCCAAATTAGATTCGACAGAGACTGAAGAGTTTACCAATGTTGTGATTGAAACAGCGGAACAAAGTTACTTTGAACATTATATCGAAGTGCAGGGAGTAGTCCAATCAAACGAGAATATTCTAATCAGTGCTGAACTGGCTGGGACGATAACGGCTGTATTAGTAGAAGCAGGACAAAAAGTAACCCAGGGACAAATGCTAATACGTATGGACGGTGAGATCATCGAGAAGAACATAAGTGAGTTAAAAACCTCGCTTGATTTGTTTACCGCCTTGTTTAACAAACAAAAGAATCTCTGGGATCAAAAGATCGGATCTGAAATTGAGTATCTCCGGGCGAAAAACAATAAAGAGACTCTTGAACATAAATTGAGAACAGCACAGTCACAATTGGCAAAAACAATGATCACCGCACCTATTAATGGAACCGTCGATGAGACTTTTATTAATAAAGGAGAAATGGCAGTTCCCGGGATGCAGCTGGTCAGGGTTGTCAATCTAAAAGATATAAAAGTAGTGTCAGATGTTTCTGAAGCATATGTTGGGAAGATCAAACCCGGCGATAGTGTAGTGGTCAATTTTCCCTCCCTGGATATGCAAAAAAAAGCTATCGTCAATTCTGTTGGAAGGTATATTAAGCCGGCAAACAGGACTTTCAAGGTAGAAGTTATGCTGGCTAATGCAAACGAGTTGCTCATACCAAATTTACTAGCCGGAATCTTTATTCGGGATTATATGCTTGATAGCGCTGTTGTGATCCCCACAAAGTTGATACAACAGTCCAGTAAAGGAGATTATATCTATGTAGTGAAGGAGGAGGAAGAGGATATGGTTGCACGAAGAGTCTTGATTCAATCCGGTAAGTCTTATAATGGTTCAACCGTCGTTGAACAAGGATTAATAGTAGGGGACGAATATATAACTGTTGGTTTTACTTTGGTATCAGAAGGAGAAACTGTTACGATCACAAAAGAATGAAATGGAAGATAATATAACTGAAAACACATCGAAGGATTCCAAGGCTAATAAGCCCGAAATAGACAAGGTCGTCAAAACCTTCGGACTATCGAACATAGCCATCAAGAATCGTACGACGGTGATCATTCTTACGATTTTGATCACCCTGATGGGTGCTATGGCTTATGTTTCAATGCCGAAGGAAAGTTTTCCCGAAATTGTTATGGCCGAAATTTATGTTGGTACGTCATATCCGGGTAACTCACCTGTGGATATGGAGAACCTGATTACCAGGCCGCTTGAAAATGAGATCAACACCATCACGGGAGTGGATGAGATCACTTCCACCTCCATACAGGATTATTCTACGATTATTGTGTCATTTGAAGCAAATGTGAAGACTGAAGAAGCTCTTCAGGATGTTAAGGATGCGGTGGATAGGGCGCAGCGGGAGTTACCACGAGATCTTGAAACGGATCCAAATGTTTTTGATGTGAACATGTCGGAATTCCCGATCATGAATGTAAATCTTTCAGGAGAATATACCAATGAAGAATTAAAGGAATACGCTGAATATCTGGAAGACAAGATAGAGAAGCTGCCTGAGATCTCCAAGGTAGACATTCGTGGATTACGGGAGCGTGAAGTCAAGATCAATGTAGACATCCACAAGATGTCTTCCCTTGAAATAAGTTTCAGGGATGTTGAAGATGCGGTGGTAGCAGAGAATGTAACCATGTCGGGTGGAAATATACTGGTGGATGATTTCCGCCGTACGATCAGGGTAATTGGAGAGTTCCGCAATGTTGGGGAACTGGAAAACGTAATTGTAAAAAGTGAGGATCAGGAGGTAGTTTACCTAAAGGATATTGCTACGGTTGTATTTGATTATGCAGACAGAGAGAGTTATGCGCGATCTAACAGGGAAACTGTGGTGATGTTGGATGTGGTAAAAAGAAGCGGAGAAAATCTTATTAATGTTGCTGCTGATATAAGGGAAATTATTGCTGATGCCAGAGAGAGTGTGTTACCGGAAGATCTTAAAATATCGATAACTAATGATCAATCCGTTTTTACCATAGAGATGGTGGATAACCTCGAGAATAGTATTATCTCGGGAATAATATTGGTGGTAATTGTGTTGCTTTTCTTTCTGGGTCTGAGAAATGCTCTTTTCGTTGGCATCGCGATCCCGCTGTCAATGTTTATCTCCTTTATAGTGTTGAGTTACATGGGTGTCACCATGAACATTATGGTGCTGTTCTCACTTATACTCGCACTCGGGATGTTAGTGGATAATGGTATCGTGGTGGTGGAGAACATCTATAGACTAATGGATAAAGGTTATCCGCCATTCAAGGCGGCGCGAGAGGGTGTGGGAGAGGTGGCTTGGCCAATTATCATGTCTACAGCTACGACGCTGGCTGCTTTTTTGCCACTGGCACTCTGGCCCGGACTGATGGGGAAATTCATGTTTTATCTTCCGCTTTCGCTGATGATCGTACTTAGTTCTTCGCTCTTTGTTGCTTTGGTAATCAATCCGGTGTTAACATCGAAGTTCATGAAAATCGATTCGGGTAAGAAACCAAATAAGAAGAGGTTCAACGTTATTGCGGGAATACTGGTAGCAATTGGTCTGATTATCGGGCTTGTGATAGCACTAACACCTGATCAACAGCTTGAGAAGTTCAACGGTGCCGGAGCAATTACCTTTAGCAACCTACTTATAGTTTTTGGTGGAATAATCCTGTTAAATGTCCATGTACTAACTCCTGCGACCAAACGATTTCAAAATCGTTTTATTCCCAGAATGGAGAGAGCTTATTCGAAGTTTCTTGCATATGCTTTAAATGGATTAAGACCGGTAGCATTTATAGGAGGAACCGTCTTCATGTTTTTTATGTCGATAGGGTTGGTAATACAAAACGAGCCTGAGACTCTTTTTTTTCCTGAGAATATGCCCGCTTATGTGAACATTTTCATCGAAAAACCTATCGGCACTGATATTGAAGAAACAAATGAGTTTACGAAATTTATTGAGGAGGAGGTGTTTGAAGTTATAGAACCGTATGTTGGGGTTGTAGAAGCGGTTATTGCCCAGGTGGGAGAAGGAACATCTGATCCAATGGAAGGCCCTGCAGAAGGAGTTACTCCACATAAGGCAAGAATTACGGTTTCATTTGTACAATTTCGTGACAGGGGAGATGTGCTGACCAGTGATATTTTGGATGAGATTCGATCAAAACTCAAAGGTAATGCCGGTGTAGAGATAACAGTGGACAAAGATGCTGCGGGGCCGCCTCAGGGAAAACCTATTAGTATTGAAATTGTAGGTGATGATTTTGAGGTGTTGATTGATCTTGCTGAAAAAATGAAACAACAGATCGATGAAAGTTCAATAAGAGGAATAGAGGAATTAAAAACCAACCTGCAGCTTGGCAAACCCGAATTGATAGTAGATATTGATCGCACCAAGGCGAGGACTTTTGGCGTTTCGTCGTCGCGGATTGCAACCGAATTGAGAACTGCGTTATTTGGAAAAGAGGTCTCAAAATTTAAGCAAGGAGAGGATGATTATCCGATTCTGTTGCGTCTGGATGACCAATACAGGTATAGTATTGATGCTTTGATGAATCAAAAAATAACCTTCAGGGACCAGGCCACAGGTAAGATCAGCCAGGTACCAATTTCAGCCTTGGCAACTGCAACTAACAGTTCTTCATATGGTTCTGTAAGCCGGAAGGATCTTGACAGGTCGGTGAATATATTTTCAAATGTTTTAAAGGATTTTAATGCAACAAAGGTGAATGACAAGTTGAAAAACTTACTTGAGGATTTTGAAATGCCTGAAGGGTATAGTTTTAAATTCACAGGTCAGCAAGAAGCACAGGCGGAAGAAATGAGTTTTCTGATGGGTGCACTGATGATCGCTATAGCGCTGATCTTCATTATCATTGTCTCATTGTTCAATTCATTCTCCACACCATTTATTATTCTGGCGGCTGTATTATTCAGCACCATCGGAGTGTTATTGGGATTGGTGGTGTTCCAAATGGACTTTATCATTATCATGACGATGCTCGGAATTATTTCGCTCGCGGGGGTAGTGGTAAACAATGCGATCGTGCTGCTCGATTATACCGGACTTACGCGGAAACGCAGGATGAAAGAGCTGGAGCTTGGCGATAACGAGGAGCTTCCAAGGGAAGAGCTGATCAAGGTGATCATCCAGGGTGGTAAAACAAGATTACGTCCTGTATTACTTACTGCGATTACTACGATTTTAGGTTTGTTGCCACTGGCGGTTGGCTTTAACATTAATTATTTCTCACTTTTCTCCAGTTATGATCCGCAGATCTTTTTTGGTGGAGATAGTGTAATGTTTTGGTCGCCCCTGGCCTGGACAGTCATTTTCGGACTTACAGCTGCGACATTTCTTACTTTGGTGATCGTACCTGTGATGTATTTTGCCTTTGACAGGTTGAACAGGAGAATAGGGTTGGTCCTCGCAAAAATGTAAATTTCTCAGTTAAGCTGATAGGTGATCTTATATCGTTTATTATTACTTTAGTTCATTGGTTAGGTTGCGTTAATAAAGCGTACTCTTTAGATTTATGAAACTGACCAATTGGACAATACTGCTCATTCCACTCTTGATTTCCGTTCATTCATACGGACAGGATACAGTATCCATTTATTTTCGCCTTGGGAGTTCGAAAATTCTTGACGCCCAACGCGAAACACTGAATGCTATTACGGTTAAGTTTGACCTTTCCGAACTAGATTCGGTGAACTATATTGGGATGGCTGACTCGGTTGGAGACCTCAAATCGAATTTTAGGCTTGCGGAAAAACGCGCAAGAAATGTAGCCAAATACTGTAAGAAATTACTCCCTGCTAAAATTCCATCGCGATCCATGTCGTTAGGCGAATCGACCGAACGTAATGACAATGCTCAGAATAGGCGTGTTGATATTGTACTTTTTTTTCCAACTGAAGAGGAGGTAGTTGTTGAAGAAATTGAAGGGTGCTACTATATCGATTATGCTCTACTTCATAGATCCCATGTAAGGACCGTAACAAAAGGTAAGAAGGAATGGATTATAATTGAAACAGACGAAGCCGATCTGAAAAAGAGCAAAGAGCATTATACTGCTACCATGACTAAAGGTGGTGAAGTAAGAACCAAAAAAGTTAATTGGTCCAAATGGTTTAATGGAAAAGGATGGTATTCAAATACCAGGTATATTGCTAAAATTCTAAAGAAGGACTTTGATGCATTCAAAATTTTCAAGATAGAAGAACCACCCTGCAATGAATGCAACGAAGCGTTTCCAAGTGAAATTGAAATCACAAAGGAAGATACATGTGTTCAAGTGGATCGGTTTTTAATGCATAATATTCTATTCAAATACATGCCTTTTAGCTTCCGTTCTGTCAAAATAAGAGCTCCTCGGAAGTATGTAGTTATTGATGACCAATATTATATCGGTTGCGGATTAGAACGGGAACTCGTTTGGACAACTAAAAGAGGTCGGAGAAAAAGGAATTATTATTACTCACGGCTACCGATAGAATTTGGCTACACTATTGCCAATATAACCCGGGTTATGGACTGCTGCGAATCTGACCCCGAACCTTCGGAGTGTGATGTTCCGATGATAGACATCCGTAGTACCCCTTGGGAGGGCGAGCCCCTTAATTTGAATGTAGAGATCGGCAGCCATTATCAGCAATCCACAATTACTCCATATGTGGGTATCGCGATTAGTGCAGAAGGGCTAAGTAGCAGAGCTGCATTACTGGTGGGAACCGATGTTGACTTGAGCTTTATAAGTTCCTTGAGGTATCAGCTAACTTACCTTTCATTTCCTCTCAATCGATTAAATCCAATTTCCGGATGGCAGAATCCTAAGAAAATTGGATCCGGAAAATTTGATAGGTTTTATTTGGGGGCGGAACTAAAAATCAAAATCAATGAAACACAGCAGAGCTATCTAGAACAAAACATTCATTTGGGTTTAGCTATTTCTAACATTCAAAATGGACCTTCTATATCCAGAATATTTATTCAATATGGAATTGGATTTGATTACTTAGGAAATAATTCTTCAGGAGTCTATTCGATCGCTCAATTAGGAATGAATATTAAAATACGAGATATTAATATTCAACGTCGTTCAAGCAGATAAATTATGTTCCGGTAGTTGCAGAGATTGCTCTTAATTAAGCTGGTAGGTGATCTCAATTTGTTCACCATTCTCCTCAAGGCAAGTAAGCGTCACG
>JACZTA010000228.1 GCA_022573915.1 Bacteroidota bacterium
GTTTTTTAATAAAAGAAGCAGACGAGGTTTTAATGTTTATGAAGCCCGTAAGATTATGAGGGAGCGAAATTATTACGGTATTATGATGGTGGACAAGGGAGAAGCCGATGCCTTCATCTCAGGTCTTACCCGTAAATATCCGGACACGATCAAACCGGCGCTGCAGATCATCGGTACAGAAAAATCTATCAACAGGGTTGCGGGTATGTACATCATTCTCACTAAAAAAGGACCTTTTTTCTTTTCGGATACGACCATGAACGTTCAACCAACAACGCAGGAATTGGTTGAGATCACCATGATGACCTACAACACCGTGAAACGATTTAATATCGTGCCTCGCATTGCAATGTTATCCTATTCCAACTTTGGTTCGCAGGAAGGAGAGGAACCGGTCAAGGTGAGGGATGCAGTAGAAATACTGCAAAAACAAAATCCCAGGATGATCATTGACGGAGAGATGCAGGCTAACCTTGCCCTCAACACAGAGTTGTTAAAAGATAACTACCCATTTTCTCCATTGATCGATAAAGGTGCCAATACCTTTATCTTTCCAAACCTGGCGTCGGGTAATATTGCTTATAAACTCATACAGGAAATGGGATCGGCTGAAGCGATCGGTCCCATATTACTCGGATTAAATAAACCTGTACATATTTTGCAGCTAGGTAGCTCCGTACAAGAGATTGTAAACATGGTGACTATTGCCGTTATGCTGGCTCATAATGGTAAGAAATAAAAAGAAATTTACTGCGTTAAAATCCCTTGAAACCCGTATAATTATTGGCTTTGGTTTGTAATTTGGTTTAGATTTAGGATATTTGGAGTTCTTTTTACGTTTAAAGGTCAATACTAATAGTAATAAGCCGGACAATCACATATTCTGCCAAACATAAAACAGCTCTCAGAAGATTGTCTTTTTAGTATATTCAGCTCAAAGACATTTAGTTCAATTAATTTTTTCGTATGATAGCCTATATAGAAGGCAAACTAACCTATAAGTGCCCGACATACGTTATCATGGAGGCTGGAGGCATCGGTTATCAAGTGAATATTTCGTTATATACTTACAATAAAGTGTCAAATCTTGAAAGCGGGAAACTTTATACCCACCTGCACATTAAAGAGGATGCACATACATTATATGGATTTTATGACGAGACCGAAAAAGAGATTTTTATACTTTTAATAAGCATTTCCGGAATAGGTCCCAGCGTGGCAAGAACTATTTTATCTTCACTCTCCTCGCACGAACTGCAACAAGCTGTGGTTGAGGAAAATTATGTTTTGTTGGAGAGCATTAAAGGGATCGGTGCGAAATCGGCAAAACGAATTGTATTAGAGCTCAAGGACAAGTTACTCAAGTTAGAAGTTGAACCTAATATAATAGGGTCTGAGCACAATACCAACAAGAGGGAAGCGTTATCTGCTTTAGTCATGCTTGGCTTCAATAAGACTCAAGCTGAACAGAGCATCAACAAAATCTTGAAATCAAGTGAGAATAATATAACTGTAGAGGAACTGATAAAGTTGGCTCTTAAAAATATGTAGCATTAAAGAGCATCACTGCCCATTGATCGCCAACGAAAGAAAGGAAAATTCGAATTGAAGGCCAACAGACAATATATAACCTATATCGTGTCAGGCGGACTGCTTTTAGCGGTCGGATTTCTAACCTCGTTTAAAACGGGCTTTACCGATAGTATCAACTTCTCAAAGGTGTTCAACTACCTGGCTCCCGATACACTCCCTCCCGATTCCGGTAAAACAGATTCATCGCTTATCCTTCGATTTCCAATAGAAGATAACACCTCTGATTTCATCTCAAATTGGCAACGCAACAGTTTTGACCTGAAGAATCCGTCTAATATCAAAAGGAATGTTGAGTATGACCCAAGTACTAACGAATATATCCTTACGCAAACAATTGGAGATAATTTTTATCGTGAACCTGCCGCAATGTCATTCGAGGAATATTTGCAGGCGCAATTCAAACACGCAGAAGAATCTAATTTTATACAAAGGGCAAAAGCCTCCAGTCTGCTCGAAGATCCCACAGCAGAACCCAAGACCTTCTTTGTTAAAAAGGAAGGAGATATATTTGGTGGGTCTGCAATAGAGATCAAACCCACGGGTAATGTCGACCTCACATTTGGATTCAATTATCAGAATGTTGACAATCCATTATTTACGGAACAGCAAAGAAGGACCGGCGGATTTAATTTTGACATGAATATTTCCACCAATGTGATCGGTGTCATTGGTGACAAACTAAAGATCAATTTTAATTACAACACGCAAGCTACATTTGATTTTGAGAATCAGATGAAACTGGAATTTGCCGGCGAAGAAGACCAGATCATCAGAAAGATTGAAGCAGGTAATGTTTCTTTTCCTCTGCCTACGTCTTTGATTACTGGCAGCCAAAGTCTTTTCGGGATAAAAACTGATCTTCAGTTTGGCCGGCTTAGCGTTTCTTCCGTGCTGTCCCAGCAAAAAAGTAAATCGGAAAGTTTAAAAATACAGGGGGGCGTGCAAACAAGGGATTTTGAAATAACAGCAGATAATTACGAGGAAAACAAACACTTTTTCCTGGCTCATTATTTTAGAGATAATTATAACAAAGCACTAAGCACATTACCGCTCATCAATTCTCTTATCTCAATAACGAAGATTGAGGTCTGGGTCACAAACAAATCAGGTTCGCTTACTAACAATCGTGACATCGTCGCTTTTATTGAACTGGGAGAATCCGCTACCGGGACTCCTGATAATAGCTCAAACAACTTATATGATAAACTTAAAAATGACGTAGGTGCCAGAAATGCACATACTGCCATTAAAACACTTACCGGTACGAAGTTTAACCTAAACCCCGTGCAAGATTTTGAAAAAACTTATGCCAGACTGCTAAAACCCGGTGAATATTCTTTCAGCACCGCCCAATCGCAGCTCGGATATATTTCTCTCAATCAGGCACTGTATCCTGATGAGGTCTTGGCTGTAGCGTTCCAGTACACCTATAACGGTAAAATATTTCAAGTAGGTGAATTTGCGCAAGACGTGCCTCCCGGTGAGGATAATTCTAATGTGCTTTTTGTGAAACTTTTGAAAAGTACTTCGGTTAATCCTAATCAACCTTTATGGAATTTAATGATGAAGAATATTTATTCGTTAAATGCATATCAGGTAGGCAAAGACCAATTCTCCCTGAATATCTATTACCAGGATCCGGGTGGGGGTGAAAAAAGATATATCCCTGAAGGTAAAATCATAGGTATTCCGCTTATTAGTGTATTGAATCTGGATAATCTGAACAATCAACTCGATCCCACCTCCGATGGTGTGTTTGACTTTATCCCCGGTATCACGATAGATGTCCAGAAAGGAAGGGTGATCTTCCCTGTTCTCGAACCTTTTGGAGAAGATCTTGAAAAACAGTTTGACCCCATTAAGGATAAATTCATCGCAAAAAAATATGTTTATAATATACTTTATGATTCAACCAAGATAGTGGCGCAGCAATTTCCTGAACTTAATCGCTATCTTATCAGAGGGCGTTATAGATCATCCGTAAGTGATGAGATCTCTTTGGGAGCCTGGAACCTGCCACCGGGCTCGGTTACCGTTACAGCGGGGGGTAAACCTTTAACTGAAGGAATCGACTATCAGGTTGATTATCAACTTGGCAAAGTAAGAATACTGAATTCAGGAGTACTCAATTCCGGGGTACCTATAGATGTGTCCTTTGAAAAAACGGAGCTTTTTGGAATTCAGCAAAAATCACTTTTCGGTTCCAGATTTGACTATTATATCAATGATAATTTTACCTTGGGTGGTACGATAATGCGGCTTTCAGAACGGCCATATACGCAGAAGGTGAACTATGGCGATGAACCAATTGCAAATGCAATTTATGGAGTTGATGGAAGTTATCATACCGAATCTCAGCTTCTTACCAAGTTGATCGACCGACTTCCACTAATACAAACTAAGGAAATATCTTCCATTACAGTAACCGGCGAGTATGCGCATTTGGTCCCGGGTCACCCGAAGCGTGCGATTGGAAAAGACGGTACCTCCTATCTTGATGACTTTGAAAGTTCTCAAAGTTTTTATGCACTGAAACTTCCAATCACGAATTGGAAACTTGCCTCCACTCCCAGGAATTCTGTTGATCGGTTTGGCAATCCATTATTTCCGGAAGCGAATCTTACGGACAGTCTGCCATATGGTTTTAACCGGGCAAGACTCGCGTGGTATGTGGTAGATCCTGTATTCTTCAGATCCATCGCAGCCAACCCCGATTACATCAAGCAAGATAAAGACGCACAATCGGATCATTGCATACGTGAGGTACAGGAGCAGGAAATATTCCCGAATAAAGAAAGGGAGGCCGGGCTGTTAACTACCATTCCGATATTAAACCTCTCTTATTATCCTGACGAGCGAGGGCCCTATAATTATGATGTGGCAGGTGTTAGCGGAATTTCCAAGGGAATCAAAGCAGATGGAAAGTTGAATGATCCCGCATCGAGATGGGCAGGTATCATGCAAGATATTGATATTAGTGACTTTGAAGTAGCCAATGTGGAGTTTATTGAGTTCTGGCTCATGGATCCATTTATTGATAACCCAACTGATAATGGTGGAGAAGTTTATATTCATTTAGGAAATGTATCCGAAGATATTTTGAAGGACGGTCGAAAAGTTTTTGAGAACGGATTACCTGAAAGTGTGGCTGATTCTAATAAAATCGATAGCACTAATTGGGGCAGAACACCAAAATTCCAACCGGTAAATAATGCATTTAGTAATGATCCGCTAACACGTCCCTTCCAGGATGTTGGATATGATGGTTTGAGAAATGTCGATGAACGTACGTATTTCAACACCAAATATATTGAAAAAATTAAGCAAAAATTTGGTGCTTCTTCCCAGGCTTATCTAAATGCGTTGAATGATCCGTCGGCCGATGATTATCATTATTTCAGGGGTGACGACTATGATTCTGCACTTGTAACCATAGAGCAAAGGTACAAACAGTATAATAACCCCGACGGCAATTCACCTGTAACGCAACCCGGTGAGAGTATTTCATCTTCGCAAACCACCATTCCCGACACGGAAGACATTAATGGTGACAATACGCTCTCAGAAACAGAAGAATACTTTCAATACAGTTTGGCCATCTCGCCTACCGGATTGGAAGTTGGTAAAAACTATATCGTGAACAAACAGGTATCTAATGTTCAACTTATTAATAAAGACAATGTGGAGGTTAGCTGGTATCAATTTAAGATCCCTGTTAAAGAGTTTCAGTACAAAACGGGAAATATCCAGGATTTTAAATCGATAAGATTCTTACGAATGTACCTCACCGGTTTTGATTCTAAGGTTTGTTTAAGGTTTGCACGATTTGGGCTTGTTAGAAATGCGTGGAGAAAATATCAATTCTCATTGCTTACTCCCGGGGAGTATATTCCAAATGACAATGCTAAGAATACTACCATGAATTTGACGGTAGTTAATATTGAAGAAAATGCAGAAAAATCTCCGGTAAATTATGTTATCCCTCCGGGCATCGAAAGAGAGATTGCCCCATCAAGTTTCAATGCTCAAAATATTCAATTAAATGAACAGGCGCTTTCTCTTCAGGTTTGTAATTTGGACGATGGGGACTCCAGAGCCATATATCGTACCGTGTTGAGAGACTTAAGGTCATTCAAGAGATTAAAGATGTACATTCATGCTGAAGAGGGTGATCCAACCGAACTTTTAAAAGATGATGAGATTACAGCTTTCATCAGAATTGGATCGGATTTTACTTCTAATTATTATGAATACGAAGTGTCATTGAAGGTCACACCCCCGGGATCATACAGCAACAATTCCGATGACGATAAATTTCAGGTGTGGCCGGCCGCAAATGTAATCGATTTTTCTGTAGACAGTCTCGTGAGGATCAAACTCCAAAGAAACTCTGATGACACGGCCAATATCACACAGCCTTATGTGGTTATCCTTCCGAATGGAAA
>JACZTA010000229.1 GCA_022573915.1 Bacteroidota bacterium
GGTTACATCAAAGTTGCCGCTTGAAGCGAATACTCCTGCCGCAGCTCCACTTCCTGTGGTTACTGTGTTACCGACAAGACTAAGAAAGTCTCCAGCACCAGCAGCTGATATAGACCAATCTGCTGTTCCAGTAATATCGTTACCAGAACCTGAGTGTGCAATAAGAATTGCTGGACCACCAGAAGCACCATCGGCTGTAATGTTTAGCGTAGCTACGTCTTGATTAGCACCTGCTAAAATAACAGGTCCAGCGTCAACAGTTATCTCTCTTCCCGATTTTGTTACTACTCAATATTAGTATATAGATGTCTGTCTCGTAGATAGTAAAAACCATATTTGAAATCGCATTTTCTACAAAGAACTCTGCAATTACTATCCTCGAGTCTTAATTCAGGAAAAAATACATAAGGTTTTATATGGTCTACTCTTAATTTCTTCTTTTCATCCCTGTCAAGATCAGACAGCATTCGTTTATCATAACTTATCTCGCCGCTATCTACTTCAATCAAACCAACCATACATCGTCCTAATACAGATTTTCCCTGTCCGCTTGCACCAATAATCAGGTTGGTTTTGCCGGTTTCGAAAGTTGCCGATACATCAAACAATACTTTCTTATCCCCAAACGATTTTGATATGTTTATTATTTCGATCATCAGAGGAGCAATCCTGCAATTATATAGTCAAATAAAAGTATGAGTATGCAGCTGTAGACCACTGCTTTCGTGCTGGATTTACCTACTTCCAGAGCTCCACCTGACGTGTATAATCCTTGAAATGCAGATACTGAGGTGATGATGAAGGAAAAAGTAACGGCTTTTATCATACAAAGTGTAACCGAAAATGGTTTGAAGTTGGTCTGCAGTCCCTGCACATATTCATTGGTCGTAAACAGGTCGGAGGCTATTCCTGCAAGTAGTCCTCCTCCAATGCTAAGAAATATCGAGATGATGATCAGTACAGGGATAACTACCATCGCGGCTATGATCTTTGGCCCCACTAAATATCCCGGTACATTAACTCCCATCACTTCCATAGCATCAATCTGTTCTGTAACCTTCATCGTAGCAAGTTCTGAGGCTATATTTGAACCCACTTTACCTGCCAATACGAGGCATGTGATTGTTGGAGCCATCTCCAGGATGGTCGAATCCCGGATTACCTCACCTATAACCGAGTTGGCAATTAACGGACTTACCAATTGATAGGCCGTTTGTACCGTCAGCACTGCACCGATAAATACGGAGATGATACTGATAATTATAAGAGAGCCGATACCAATACTATCCATCTGCCTCATCAGCTCCCTCCAGTACATTTTAAAATTCTCCGGCTTAGCGAAAAGCTGTGACATCATCGTTACGTATAGACCGAAGCGAAAAAAGAATTTCATGGCGCAAAAATAGTTATTTTACCTTGAACGTGGGTAAGAGTGGAATATCGGTGTTTTCGTAGTTTTACCTTGAATAATAACGAGAAAATGAACGTAATAATTACAGGTGCAACAAAAGGGATTGGAAAAGCTACAGCATATAAGTTTGCTTCTGAAGGTGCAAACCTCGCTATTTGTGCTCGAACGGAAGGTGATCTGGAATCACTTTCGGATGATATAAGCTCAAAGTTTCCACCCAGCCGGGTATTAAAAAGTCATTTTGATGTTGCCGATAAAAACGAAGTGAAATCTTTTGCAGAAATGGTATTAAAAGAATGGGATCATATTGATGTACTCATCAATAATGCCGGAATGTTCAAACCCGGAGAAATTCACAAGGAAGAAGAGGGTGTGCTGGAGGAAATGATCAATACAAATCTTTATAGCGCCTATCATTTATCCAGGGCATTAATTCCGAAATTTATCGAGCAAAAGTCGGGACATATTTTCAATCTATGTTCAACAGCGAGTGTTATAGCCTATCCAAACGGAGGAGCCTATTCTATTTCTAAATTTGCATTGCTGGGCATGACTAAAAATTTGAGAAAAGAGTTGGAGACATATAATATTAAAGTGACTGCGATTATTCCGGGAGCAACCTTTACTGATTCGTGGAGCGACTCAGGTATTCCTGAAGATCGGTTTATGGCACCCGAAGACATTGCTTCTGCGATTTGGAGTGCGTATTCCTTGTCACCTAATGCAAACGTTGATGAAATACTGATCAGACCGGTAACAGGCGATGTTTAGACGGATCTTTTTAAATACGATAATTCAGCTGGTGCTGACTATCCTGATATTCTTACTTGTTTTCACATTGGTTGAAAGGACTGTATTCGATTCTTCAGGATCAATACTTAATTCACTTTCGATTGCGTTGATAATTTTCTGGATGATAATTTGTTTCGTCATTAATATTACCTCCGAGTTTAAAAATAAAACCTTGCTGGTAGCGCAAATCATGCTCGGCGTATTTTTTATGATCCTTGGAGCGATTCAGGTAGCAGCGATCTATACAGGTTCGTTTGATGTGGAATTATTCAGACTTTTGCTGATATTTATGAGCATCATTGTATCCGCTTTATTGCGGCGCACTTATAAAAAATTCATCCTCTGATTCTTTGCCCAACCTTTTAGACAATATGAAATCGACAGAAATACAAGATAAAGCTTTGAACAACAGGGAGTTCTGTAATAGTCTCACCGAATTTAGCAGATTTCATACGCGCGAAGTGATGGTGGGAGATGTTGGCATAGGGGGAAATAACCCAATTCGTTTGCAATCAATGACCACCACGGATACGATGGATACGATAGCAACTGTGGGGCAATCCATTCGGCTGGTGGAAGCAGGTTGTGAAATCGTGCGGATAACGGCTCCCAGTATGAACGAAGCAAAAAATCTGAGAAATATTAAGGATGAATTACTTAAAAGGGGCGTCAACGTTCCTCTTGTAGCAGATATTCATTTTACTCCAAATGCTGCGGAGATTGCAGCTGAAATTGTGGAGAAGGTGCGGGTAAATCCGGGTAACTACGCCGATAAAAAGAAATTTGAAATTCGCGAGTATAACGACAAAGAGTATGATGCAGAGCTGGATCGGATCAGGGAGAAGTTTTCTCCTCTGGTAAAGATATGTAAGGAAAGGGGCACGGCCATGCGGATCGGAACCAACCATGGCTCACTCTCAGACCGGATCATGAACCGGTTTGGTGACACACCACTCGGTATGGTGGAGTCCGCATTTGAGTTTTTGCGTATTTGCGAGGATCTGTCGTACCGGGATATTGTTCTTTCGATGAAAGCCAGTAACCCAAAGGTCATGATCGAAGCATATAGATTATTGATGCATAAAATGATCGAGACCGATCGTAATTACCCGGTCCATATAGGTGTGACGGAAGCGGGTGATGGGGAAGATGGCAGGATCAAATCATCCATCGGCATCGGTTCTCTTCTGGAAGATGGGATAGGGGATACCGTCAGGGTCTCGCTGACAGAGGAACCTGAGGAAGAGATCCCCGTGGCACGTATCCTGGTTGACAGGTATGATGGACGTGCAGGGCATGATCCAATTAAAGCGATTGATAGTATTATCGTGGATCCTTTTACCTTTGAAAGAAGGCATTCACTGGAGGTTTTTGGAATTGGAGGCGACCAGGTTCCCCGCGTAGTGATTGATTTAAGTGATGAAGACATCGTGGATCCGATACAGCTTAAACTCCTGGGCTATACGCTTGATCCGGGTACTGAGGATTGGACACTGACTGACACGGCCACTGATATTATATTTCTTGGAGATAAGGAGTTGGGTTTTGATCTGCCGGATAGTCTAAGGAGGATATATAATGCGAAATATTGGGTTGATAACTTTGGAGATAAGAAACATGAAATGAGCTTTCCCTTATTTAATGCTAAAGAGTTTTTAGAAATGGATCAGAGATCTGAAACGCTGAATTTTATAAGCGCCGGCATCCACGATATGACTGATGAACTTCTCACTGCACTGAAAAATGAATCAACAGCAGTTCTTATACTTGAAACAACGAATGAGCATGGAATGGCGGAGCAAAGAAGGGTGTTTTACGACTTAATGGAAAAAAGGATTGAAACACCGGTTATTATAAAAAGAAGTTATACAGGGTTGAGCGATGATGAATTGAGAGTCTATGCAGCTACCGATATTGGTGCATTACTCATTGACGGCCTGGGTTCAGGAGTATGGATCACCCAACCGAAAGCACCCATCTTAAAACTAAATGGCATTGCGTTTAACATTCTTCAAGCCACTCGTACCAGGATATTCAAAACAGATTACATTGCTTGCCCTTCCTGTGGGCGTACTCTTTTTGATCTCGTGGAGGTTACTAACATGATCAGAAACAGGACCAACCATCTTAAGGGACTTAAGATAAGTGTAATGGGCTGTATTGTCAATGGTCCGGGTGAAATGGCTGATGCCGATTACGGATATGTAGGAAGTGGTCCCGGTAAAATTACCCTGTACAGAGGTAAAGAGGTTGTCGAACGAAGTGTTAAATCCGAAGATGCTTTGAATAAAATGATCAGTCTGATCAAAAGTGATGGTAATTGGGTAGAACCTGCAGATTAACCTTGACTGGCTGCCTCGCGCTTTTTAAGTTTGTACCACCTGAACCCAATAATTGCAATCAGGGTGTAGGGTGCTGCAAAAAGCATAAGTATACCGGCATTCAATCCTGCCGCTGCATTACTACCTTCTTTCAGGGATGACTCAGCTATTCCCTTGCACATAGGGCATTGTGCGTACGCGGCCACAACAGCTACCAAAACCAGTAGGGTAAATAGGAATGCCGATTTATAGAGAGTTCGTTTCATCAGTTACAAAGATAATACAATTTTAGTTTCTATGAATTACTAATTTGCCGGAATCCACAAATGAATCTTCTGACAATATTTTATAAATATAGATTCCATCTTCCAACTTACCCGTTTCTAATAAAATTGTATTAGAATCAAATCGCCGCATTATGACTTCTCTTCCTAAGAGATCATAAAGGATCAGGAATTGACCCTGCCGAAAATGAGTTACCTGGAAAAGTACATGATCCGATGCGGGATTAGGATAGACAAGCACGGCCTCTTCTTTGTCGATATCAATATTTTTTATTCCACTGGTCAGTCCGGCGGTGTCTTCAACATACATATAGAGCATCACCATCATTTCATCCGCCGAGGTAGCTCCCCATGCAACGGGCACAGGCCCTGTATTTACGAAGGAAGCTTCATGAATAAATCCTGCATCAGGAACGATCGGAAAGAATGGATAAAACTCTAATACAGGTGGTTCTTGATAATCATATCCTATGAATGCCAGGTTCGGGTCTCCGCCAAGGTGTGACGCATCAAACAATTTACCACCTTTTGAACCGTCACCATTTCTTTTATAAATATCATAATCCGTTCCGTACTTATGGGTGTGAGAGGATAATTGCCAAACAAAAAACTCATCAAAATCGCCGGCCGTATACACGGGCTTATCAAACGTGTGGGTATTGCCATCGTTAGGAATACTGATGGATGTGTTCGCAACCAGGTCTGTGTACATGATTTGCTTTGCAATTCCGGTTGTCTGAGTGTATATATTAATGTAGACTTCTGCCTTTAATACTTTAGTTGTGGAATAATTGATCATATGTGTATTCAGGTCCAGAACGGTGGTTTGTGGCCAGAAAAAAGCAGTCTTATTAGGTAAATTTATTGTGTCTGAAGACTGCACCACTGCCACCATCTCATTATAGGTATGTGCTGCATCAAGTCTGAAACCGTTGCTGGTCACGTTCTCATATCCATCCTGATATTTGAATAGTATGAAATGATGCGAATAAGTAGGGCCCAAATTAAGTTCAAACCGGTTTATCTCAAAAGCATTCGGTAGGTCCAGGTCATAACGGGAATAGTATTCAATTTCGCTCGACGGAGGCAGGAAAAAAGGTCCTAAATGAATTTGGTAACCATCAGCCGGATCCATTGGTGCAATTATACCGGTAATCGCATCCACACCATTACCCGCATAATAATCATTGATCAACGCGGTATCCACTACATC
>JACZTA010000230.1 GCA_022573915.1 Bacteroidota bacterium
ATAAAAGTCATCTACCCCTCATCATCTGCTGCCAATAACACCATCCACTACCTGTCCGTAGTCTGTCGACCTGCCATGTGTGAGTGCGACTACGGACGTGAAAAAAACAACCAAGTTCTTCCCCTAAGAATATATCCACTTTCCAATCTATGTATTAGAGAAAAGTGTTATTTTAAGTATTCAAGGATTGTTTTTACTCGATCATATACTCCTTGACAGCTAAAATAGGTTCATTATATAGAGAGTATGGGTGAAAAGGTAATAGACATGTCCAAGAATATAATCCTGGTCTTAATTTATTCCATAATTTTTACTTCAAGTATTTCTTGTTCTTCAAATAAGGAAAACTGTAGTGAATTTTCTTTTGAGGATTCAATATATATATCCAAAAAAGTTGATTCAAATCATAATTCAACAATAAATCAATATATAAAAGGAGCCTGGAGTAAATATTACTTGAAGGACGTGCTTAATGTGATGTATGTCGGTTCTAACCGGTATAACAACATAACCTCAGACCTCTTTATAATTAAGGAATGTATTAATAATGGAGAGAAAATTCATGTCTTCAAAAGATTGGAACCTTTTTCATGGTTCGATATTCTAGAGTATGAAGGTTTAACACGAGGAGAAAAGAGTAAGTTAATTAGTTTACAAATGTACCAGGTAATAGAATTTTCGGAGTATTATTGGAATCTCCACAATTACAGGTTAATTAACAAAGAATACGAATACTATATCGAAAATAAAATCAAGAATGACATTGATACTTTTGAAACCTTTATCAATAATTTACAAGTTTTAAAAGTCAATGATCTCACTTATTCTAATAGAATTGGTCTGATTAGAGATTTATTCATAACCATGTATTTTCAGGAGTATTTTCTACAAGTTGAAAATGCTTATCCTTTTACTCATTTATATTTGTTAAATCAAAGAAATCTGCGGTACATTGATAGAGAAGAAGAATTATTAAGTTTCATTGAATTAACCAATAATGATTCAATTGAAGAAATTCCTTTAGCCAAATCAGAGGATGAGGTAAGGCAGTATTATCTATTAAATGGAAAAAGGGCATATCCTATAAATGATACAGATTCAAGACAAGAAATAAAATTATATTTCACTTTAGAAAATAAAAAGTATTTAAAACAGAAAATCAGTGCAATTAAAAAGGATTATTTTGAAGATAATGTATTCTACTTTTATTCATTACCAGATATTAAATTGTTTAGATTAGAAATTCGGTATGATAAATTAAAAGGTTATTCTTTAATCGGGGAATATATGAATCACCAATTTATCTGGCCAAATTTCAATCATGTTACTGAACCTGTTTTTTTTGATTAAATAATAATGTATTAGTGTAAACAGGTATATAGTCACCTAAAGGATAGGGCTATAAATTAATCTACTTCCTCTCCGCAGCGTCCCGCTACGGAGCGCAAAATGCACAACTTCCGCCCCCATCTGTTCGTAGTCTGTTGCCCTACCATGCGCGAGTGCGACTACGGACGATAAGAAAGCAATTAATTCCGTAGTCGCAAGCGCTCATAACCACACTACAGACTCATATCTTTGTAAAACGAATAAATTAGCAATTAAAACAACACAAGTACAGGGGTAAAACACTTCAGACCAGACAAGCTTTATAGTTATGTTGTTCCGTAGGAATCACCCTTGTACTTTTTCTTCTAAAAGCCTGAACAGTACTTAAAGATGTAACAGATGTTGCAATCTTGAATAAGATGATGAGTAAAGGTTTAGAGGATTGGTGTTGTGTTTTATTTTTAAACCCCAAAAAGTTCATTATGCAATTACTAAAGTATGGTATCGGTATTGATATGGCCAAGGATAAATTTGATGTATGTGTTTCAACCATTGACACTGTGCAACAGGTCAAAACAACAGCCACTCGTTCATTTGATAATACTCTCAAAGGCTTTGAAACTTTCCTGACATGGATTGGTAAGAAATGTACCCGGGAGATTCCCAGGGTGTTCTTGATGGAAGCTACCGGGATTTATTACGAGCAACTGGCCTGGTACCTTTATCAGAAGGATCAGCAGCTAAGTGTCATTTTGCCAAACAAAGCGAAACGCTACAAGCAGTCCCTGGGCCTTAAATCAAAGAATGATGCCATTGATGCTCAAGGGTTATCCAGGATGACTTGTGAACAACACCTTAGAAGATGGCATCCGCTCTCTAAGAATATTTATCAGTTGAGGCTTCTTACACGTCAATCAGAGCGGTTAAGCTCCTTTATCACCCAGTTTAACAATCAGCTCAAGGCAGTACGTTTAGGTATGTACCGGGACAAATCCATCGAAAAAATGATGGAGAGAAACATCCTGTCTTTTAAGAAACAAAAAGAGCAATTAGAAGCCAGGATCGAGTCTTTGATTACCGAGGATGAGCTCCTGAAAGAACGCTGTGAACAGATCTGTGCTATAAAGGGAGTGGGTCTGTTAACCTTTGCTGTTATTGTAGCTGAGACCAATGGTTTTGCACTCATTGAAAATCAAGCACAGTTAGTCAGCTATGCCGGCTATGATGTAGTGGAGAATCAATCCGGTAACCATGCAGGCCGTACACGTATCTCTAAAAAAGGAAACAGCCATATCCGGAGGGCGCTGCACATGCCGGCCCTAAACATGGTAACATATGAGCAAGCTCCTTTTGCAAACCTCTATGAACGAATCTATGATAGAAGTAAGATCAAAATGAAAGGATATACCGCGATTCAAAAGAAGCTGTTAGTGATCATGTATACGCTCTGGAAAAAGCAAGAGACCTATGATCCCAAGTATGTAAACTCATTGGCAAAGGCTCTAGAGAATACTTCCCCGGAGCAACTCAAAAATAAACAGCCCAACACAAAGGCTGGGCTGCACAAGATGAACGCTCAACAACAAGTTGAAGAACGTCCTCTTTCATTTTGAAAAATAAAAAATAATTATGAATTAACTTGGATTTTATGACAGTACCTACGGACAGGTAGGAACTCTCCAGAAAAGTTAATAACATTGATGACCTAACTATGGAACAAGTTCGCCAAGAAATAGATAAAGAAAAAGATGCAATCAGAAAGGCTGGAGTTAAAAGATAAAATTTCACGCGTAAGATACCTGCTGTATTTAATCCTAATTTGGACATCTCATGGATGCGCAATAAAAACATCTAATAATCAAGATACACCTATAGAAAAATACGTTTTTTCTAATTCCAAATACCAACTAAAGAATTTTATTGACTCCATCGTTTTTGATAATAACAAAATATTTTACGCTGACACTAATAGAATTTCAAAAGAAGATCGTCACCAACATTTGATTATTAATTTCGATTATGGAATAGATACTATTTCCTACAAATTGTATTTCGCTGGGAATGATCTAGAATGGGTTAACAATCCAGACTCAACAGTATTTGTTCTGAA
Organism: Bacteroidota bacterium; assembly: GCA_022573915.1. Classification (GTDB taxonomy): domain Bacteria; phylum Bacteroidota; class Bacteroidia; order Chitinophagales; family JACZTA01; genus JACZTA01. The sequence goes on from JACZTA010000230.1 coordinate 3,440, forward strand.
TAGTTTAAGTAAGATGAGAGTTAATCTGAACATCTATGACCCAAGAATGCATCTAGATGATAATATGAAAGAAAAATATAAAACATTATTTGATTCATTATTTATTGATCCATTGGAGGAATTACTACTTATTCAAAGTCCATATGAATTTGAACAATTGAGTAGTAAAGACGAATACCCATTATTATGGAGAATCTGTAAGGATAGTTCTAAAATAGATTGTGAACAAGTAAAAATAGAACGAAAATATGGCACTTACATAATAACGGAACGTAGGCAGTTGTAACCAAAGTATAGCTCGAAATACTTCATAAATACCGCGGCAGTGGTAACTATAGTATAGGTGGAAATAGCTATTTGCTATGTCCCGTCAGGATCATGAAACTTATATTTTCTACTCAAATTGAGAGATAGAGTGCATCCCAATGAAACATTCGAAATATCCAGTTCTTATATACTTATTGTCCCTTTTGAGCTATCAATCATTTTCGAAATCAGATTCTTCTCATAACAGCATTTTAGATAGAACGGGATTGATGTTGTCATTTTCAAGTAGCTTATCCAGACAAACCCTCTATTCTGAATTTTATGAAATTTCAGCCTGCATATTATATCAATACAAAAGGCATCGAATTTATGCAGGCCCTTTATTAAATAAATTGACATCATTAGGAGATCTATATTTGGATATTCCTTTTGAAATTGAAGATCCAATACAACATTTTGGTTTAAATGCAGGATATCAACTCTATCTACTCGAGAAAAACAAAAAATTGCAGCTCTATTTTCAGTATAACTTTAAAAAGACATTTACTAATAAAGATTCGACAAAGACGATAATTGATGATCAAATCTTCTTTTTGAGAACTGACTTATTTGGCGGTTTATTTGGATATGGGGTAATTCTAAATTTAAATGATAGACTGAGTATCTATCAGGCTTCAGCTTTAGGTCGAAGAATAATGAACATTGAGATGTTTGACACTTCTAATAACCATACAAATTATTTTCCATATCTATTATATTCTTTAAATATTAGCTTAGGAATAGGTTATAACTTGAATTAAGTTTGTTTTACCTATGTTTTACCCATAAATAAGAAAAGCTCACAACGGAATGTGTTGCAAGCTTTTACAAAATTAATGGGTGATCCTGACAGGACTCTATCGATTTATCTAACCACAATTATCTTTTCATTAAACACTAGTAAATTTCCTTTAGTAACCGAAAATTGATAAACTCCATTTGGAAATTCATTAGTGCTTATGATCTCCGTGCCCCGACGCTGTTTGAGGTCTTTTTTAAAGACAATCTGTCCTAATGTATTATAGATTTGAATTTTATAATCTCCTAAATCATAATCAAAATCGTAGTTACAAAATAACGTTTGTGAAGTTGGATTTGGGTACAGAAAGATCCCATTATAAGAATTACTAAACTTATAAATCGAAGTAATTACCGATGAATAATTCGCTGAGAATCCACCTTGAACAAAAGATTCATCACTAAGAAACCAAACCAACATTGATCCTCCTGTTGAGGAAATAGATGAAGGGAGAGTGGTGCCCGAAAAACTTCCCAATATGGACGCAGTTGTGTCAGCACCGTCATATACAACCACCCAATCAAAATTCTGCTCTGTGTCGAACGAAGTAAAACTCAAGTTTATAGACGTTGCACCAATAGGTTGTAAAAGCCACATACAACTAGAATTATTGGCATAATCGTTTGCTCCGCTTCCTTCGGATATAGTTCCAGTAGATACAGTTAAAGTATCTATACCCGAGCAAAAAGGAGGGGATAAAGAGGTATAAAAAATTTCCCATCCTTCATCAGCTATTGAATAATCAGAATAAAATCTAATAAACATACTACTGCCACTTGAAGTAAGATCTGGAGGTATATTACTACCTGTAAACCGCCCTAGAAGTGTGGATGTCGTATCAATACCATCATATACTTCGAGCGCATCAAATATGAAATTTGCGTACGGATCTTCTACGTCAAAATAAATGAAGTATAACTTAATAGAATCTGCTCCTGAGGGTTGAATCAACCAATTGCATTCTGTGTTGTTGTAATAATCAGGTCCCGAACCACTCCCATCATCAAACCAACCAGCATCAGCGATAAGTAGTGTTGTATCATTACAATACGGCGTTCCAGTGGCTGTATAATTAGCTTCAAAACCATCAGAAGTAATACTATAATCCGAAAGAAACATTATCAGCATCGATCCTCCCGTTGAAGTAACATTTGCCGGGAGAGAACTGCCTGTAAAAACTCCAAGAATTGAAGCAGTCAAGCTATCACCATCAAGCACGATTACCCCATCATAGTTAAGCTCAGTCTTAAAGGAATCAAAACTTAAAGTAATTGAAGTAGCACCTGGCGGCGCAATTAGCCAATAACAGATTTGATTATTTCCATAGTTATTTAAGCCACTTCCATCATCCAAACTTCCTGAGTAGTCTGTTAGTAAGGTCAAACCATCGCAAGAGGCAGTTCCTGTACTCGTATAATTTGCTACAAAACCCGCGCCA
>JACZTA010000231.1 GCA_022573915.1 Bacteroidota bacterium
ATCACTTATAGTTAACTCATTACATAAATTCAAAACCGGCCTGAGCTATGCTTATGATCACTTTTCAGAAAATTTAAACGGAAAGCAATACAACAGAACAGAAAATGTACCGGGTGTCTTTTTTGAATATTCTTATACTAATTTGGAAAAACTAAGCGCTGTAGCCGGACTGAGAGCGGATTATCATGATCAGTTTGGCGCTTTTGTAACACCAAGGCTTCATTTAAAATATATGCTTACACCCAATACGGTGGTACGGGGATCAGCCGGGAGGGGATTGCGTGTAGCTAATATTTTTGCTGAGCATATGGGGATATTGGCCAGCTCCAGGACTATCAAGATCATGGGAGATAGCACCCAATCCGGATTTGGATTGGACCCTGAAATTGCATGGAATTATGGGGTCAGTTTGGCTCATGATTTTCGGTTGAATTACCGCGGTGGAGTGGTGAGTATTGATTTTTACCGGACGGATTTTATTAACCAAGTGATACTGGATCTCGAGAATGATCCTACTGAAGCAGTTTTTTACAATTTAGCCGGAGAATCCTATTCCAATAGTTTTCAGTTCCAGATCGATTACGAACCAATCAGAAAATTGGAGATGAGATTAGCTTATCGATGGTATGATGTGATGACCACTTACAACAATAGACTTTTGAGTCAGCCTTTAATTTCTCAACACCTGACATTTTTAAATGCTGCGTACAAAACAAAGTCGAAGTGGCATTTTGATTATACTATTCAATGGCAGGGGCCGAAAAGAATTCCCAATACCTCATCCAATCCCGAGAATTTTCAGTTAGATGATTTTTCACCTTCATTTTTTTTAATGAATGCTCAAATTGCCAAGAGCCTCGGGAAATCCTTCCAAATATATTTGGGTATGGAAAACATATTGCATATAAGGCAGATGGAACCGATTATTTCGGCTAGTCAGCCCTTCGGACCTTACTTCGATAGCTCTCTGATTTGGGGGCCAATATTTGGCCGGATGGCTTATATTGGTTTGCGTTATACTTTTGAGAAGGATAAGAAGGATTCATAAGAGATCGGTCTAACTAAGATGTCTGAATTAATTTGTTAGTTTTGCATTAGTTCTATTACCTTATTATTACACAACATTAAGTTAAATTGCGATATGAAAAAGTTATTTCTAGTCTTTAGCATTGTCTTTTTCTACACTCTTGGGTCTGTTGTAATCTCAGGATGCAGCTCGGAAAACGATGAACATTCCGAGGAAAATCATGAGAATAACGATCATGAAGATGATGATCACGACGACGACGACAGCAATGATGCAGATGATGGCGACGACGACGGCAACGATGCAGACGATGGCGACGGCGATGACGATGATGATGATGACGACGACGATGACGACGATGACGATGATGACGACGATGACGACGATGATCATGAAGATGATGATGACCATGCCGGTCACGATCATTAATATCGAAGAGTCAATTTGAATAAGAACCTGGTAAAGACTTCTTTGCTGTTAGTCAGTAGTCTAACGGTAATGTCAGGTGCGACTATTGCACCTTCTTTACCGCAGATGGCAGAGGTTTTTAGTGACATTCCAAACTCCGAATTTCTATCGAAGCTCATTCTGACCATTCCTGCACTTTTTGTGGCCATAAGTGCACCATTTGCGGGCAGATTCATTGATAAATACGGTAGGTTAAAGCTGTTATACGTAGCCATGATCGTGTACGCGATTGCGGGTACGTCAGGGTACTACCTGAACGACCTGTATCAATTGCTTGTAGGAAGAGCTGTATTGGGGATGACGGTCGGTACAATCATGACCATTGGCACCGCCTTAGTTGGTGATTATTATGAAGGTGATGCTCGTCAAAAGATGATTGGTACCGTAGCGGCATTTACTGCTATTGGTGGAGTTGTCTTTGTAGGCCTTGGTGGATTTCTGGCTGATATTAACTGGAGAGCGCCTTTTCTCGTTTATTTCTTTGCATTGGCAATTTTGCCCTTTGCTTTTTACTCACTCAAAGAGCCGGTTATTGAAAGAGAAAAGAGGGAGAGAATTAACAAGCCACGTCATCACATGTTACTCGTAATATTTGCGACAGGATTTTTAATGATGCTAATGTTTTATATGCTGCCGGTTCAGCTACCGTTCTTTCTGAAATCCCTTTCTATAGAAAAAAACATTATGTCAGGATTAGCCCTGGCAGTGGCAATTACTTTTGGTGCCATTGCATCTGTCCTCTATCCTTTTACAAAGAATTTACTGGGTTATTATTGGGTGTATGCCGTTGCATTCTTGCTAATGGGAATAGGATTCATAGTTGTATCACAGGCATCAGATTTCAATATGATCCTTGTGGGGATGAGTATTTCCGGATTAGGATTGGGAAATATGCTGCCAAATTCCAACTTATGGGTGATTGAATTATCCATTCCGGAAAGAAGAGGAAGGAACATCGGTATCCTAACCACCGCATTCTTCCTGGGACAGTTTCTTTCGCCTATTCTTGTCCAACCTTTCGCGGCAAGATACACCTTAGCAACTTCTTTTGGCATTTCCGGAATTTTAATGGTGTTATTCGCTATTGTGTTTTTAATATTTGGTGGAATCAGGAGGAGTGCGACAGCGAATTAGTTTTTTGCTTAAGCTAAAATATCCTAAGGCAACTAAAAGTTAATCCCTTCATAATGAATCTAAAAAATACACTCAAACTTGAGCAGCTAGCAATGATGCTCACAGCTTTATTTTTAGGAATTTACTTACTTGAATTTAAATGGTGGTGGTACCTGATATTTATTCTTGCCCCTGACATCAGCATGCTCGGATACGCGATTGGTACCAGAGTGGGAGCGTTTTTTTATAACCTCTTCCACCACAAGGGTACAGCTTTCTTGATCTTCTTATTAGGATACTATTTGAATGAACAGTACCTAATAAATAACCAATACCTGATGTTCGCCGGGATTATCATTTTAGCCCATTCTTCTATGGATAGGATTTTCGGTTATGGGTTAAAGTACGACGATGACTTTAAGCATACGCACCTGGGAATGATTGGTAATAAAACCTGAAAATATGTCAGAAATCCATCCAAATAATTTGGCGGAATGATAAAGAGGTGCCAAAATATGTTAAATCTTGAGGAATAGTTCCGTTCACCGATAATATCAATGTACTCGGCATGGTTTTTATGCTACTCATAACAATTCTTCGTACTCCATTCTAAAGAATGGCGTACATATAGATGATGGAGGAACTCTACAAAGCCTTTATTCGTAATATTCGCATTTTATCTTTCGCATTTATTGCGAATATATTTCTATTTATACTTCCGGCTCAAGGTCAGTCTACGGAGGATCTGGATGAGGTCAGGAAAGTATATCCCGACGCAGAAGCTGTCTTGTTTCAAAAGAACGAGAATATCCGTATCCGGATTAAAAACAACCAACTAGTCATAAACAGCCATCATTATCAGGACAAAATGATTCTTGGTAATAATGGTCAATTGTATACAGATGAATACATCTATTTTAATAATACATTCAATGAAACTGATAATATAACTGCGCGAGCTTATTTACCAAAAGGAAAAAGATACAAGAAAGTGAAAGTCGAGCGCATCACGACACATTCAAAATTTGACAACAGTATTTTCTTTCACGACGACAAGGTTAGACATATTGTATATCCAAGACTGGAAGTAGGAAGCCGGGCAACCTTGCGATACCGGGAAAGGATCAAGGATCCGCATTTTCTGGGTGCTTTCTTTTTCAGTAATTATATACCTACCGCAAATTCAGAGTTTTCAATTTCTTTTCCGTCTGAAGTAAAGGTCAAATTTAAATTGTTTAACAACGAGGATAACATAGTTACTTTCGAGGAAGTGGTTGATAAAAATATTACAACTTACACATGGACCGCAAAGAATATAGATGAATACAAATACTTGAGCGATGCACCTTCGATCAGATTTTATGAGCCTCATGTGGTAGTTTATATTGACGAATACGAAGTGAATGGACGAAAGAAGAAGGTTCTTTCAGATGTGGGGGAACTCTATAACTGGTATTATTCACTGGTGGAAGGTGTGAACAGGGTTCAGGATAATAATTTGAAAGTCATATTGGATGAGTTAATCGCGGATGCCGAAACAGATTTCGAAAAAAGTAAACTAATATTTTACTGGGTTCAGGATAACATTAAATATGTGGCCTTCGAAGCCGGGTATTCAGGTTTCATACCAAGAACAGCGGGAGCCGTTTGTACCAAGAAATATGGTGATTGTAAGGATATGGCCGGCATACTGGTGGAAATGTTTAAAATGGCCGACATTCCTGCAAGCTTAACTTGGATAGGTACGAGAAGTATACCATATACGTATGAAGAACTTCCTACTCCAATGGTAGATAACCATATGATTGCGACGTTGAAGTTAAATGGTGAAACGTATTTTCTGGATGCAACCGGACAGTATGTACCTTTTGGAATGCCTACAGCTTTTATTCAGGGTAAGGAAGCTTTGATAGCAAATGGGAAAGATGATTTTGAGATTAGTATTGTCCCGATTTTAAATAAAGAAGAAAGTATATTTACCGATTCGATAATTTTAAGTCTGGATGGGAATCAGTTGAAAGGACATGCAAAAGCGAGATACACAGGGTATAAGAAATTTAGTATTCTTCGAGGTGTAGTGGATCAAAATGACCAGGACCTTAAGGATTTTTTTCGGAGAAAGTTTCTAAAAGGGAATAATAAGTTCAGGATTGATTCTGTAAATATTGTAGGAGATATGGATCGTGATGCCGATCTTGAAGTGACCTACGATTTCACAATTCCAAGCTATGTGGTAAATGTTCAAGACAAGATCTTTGTCAACCTGAACATTGATAAGCATTTTAAAAATGCTCAAATAGTTATAGATAAGAGAGAGCTGGATAAGGAGTTTGAATATAAATATGAAGAAAGAAACAGGACACTGTTAAATATTCCTGGTGGATTTGAACTAAAGGACTTGCCCAATAATGCTTCTTACTCCGGCAAGGAATTTGGCTTCTTCATTAGTTATTCTGTTGAAGGCAATAAGATTTATCTTGACAAAGAAATATATATTAACACGCTTGTATTAAAAAGTAAAAATTTCAAGGATTGGAATAAAATGATTGATAGACTCACCATGGCTTATGGTGGAACAATCGTGCTTGTTAAATCTGTTGATTAGTTTCCTTGGTGCAATTAAAACTTAGAAGTATGAAGAAATTCTTTTTCCTTTCCTTGCTTATTCCGGGGTTTGCTATAGCTCAGGATTATAATTTGAGCGAATTCATTTGGGAAGAAAATCCTGTTAGGGAAATATTGGAGCCAGGTTTGCTGAAGGAGCATTTTATCATTTTGCATGAGAAGAGAATATTGGAGTATGCGTTTGATCAAGAGGATGAACTGAGTTTGTTCGAAACCTATCACAAAAAGGTGAGAGTGAATGATGATGGTGCCATTCAGAGATTCAACAAGGTATATATTTCTCTTAGTGATGTTGTCGATATTATTGATATCAAGGCACGGACCATAACAAAAGAAGGAAAGATCATAGAGGTAGATAAAGCAAGTATTAAAGAATTAGTAAACCTGGGTGATTATGGGGACTATAAGATATTTGCTATTGAGGGACTTGAAAAAGAAAGTGATTTGGAATACTTCTATAAACTGAAAAAGAAGGTTGTTTTTTATGAACGAATGTACATGCAGTCGGATGGACATATTGGCAATTCGGAGCTCTCCATTATAACACCCGAGTATTTGATATTTAAGACCAAATCATATAATGGTTACCCGATGTTGAAGGATACGATAGTCGATGGTAAAAGGATCATGGCCGGAACAGTTAAAAATATCCCACCACTGAATGAAGAAAAATATGCTGCTTACCGTTCTAATTTGATGAGGGTGGATATTAAGTTTAGCTATAACGCCATCGAT
>JACZTA010000022.1 GCA_022573915.1 Bacteroidota bacterium
TCGAGCAGGGCCGTCGTTGGCCGCGCAAGAAGAGCCTGAAGAAACTCTAAGGACTCCATCCGGGCCAAAACCGGGCGTTCCAACGGCAAAAGCCTGGATAGGATCATCTCGAACGTCAACCCGACCCTGATGGGCTGGTTTGAATCCTTCAAGCATAGAACATTTAACCTTACGGACACCCTGTATTTCCTGTCCTTTTTTAAAGAGTATTATAATCAGCATGATTCCCTGGAAGACGCATTTGTAGAAAAACTAAATGACGGACATGAAAATGTGGAGCAAGCCTTAATCGGGTTTTATGATTGTTTTTTTGCTATGCCGGAGATACCGGAAAGAACCCGGAAGCATATTGCCACACCGCAGAGAAATTCTGCTTGTAAAAGGATCAATATGTTCCTTCGCTGGATGGTGAGAAAAGATGAGGCGGGCGTAGATTTTGGCTTGTGGAATAAAATAAAAACCTCTCAATTAATTTGTCCATTGGATGTTCATGTTGGCAGAATTGCCCATCAGTTAAATTTGATTGAACAGAATAAATCAGATTGGAAGACTGCTTTGGAATTGACCGGCAATCTTAAAAAGTTTGACCCGATCGATCCTGTCAAGTACGATTATGCTTTGTTTGGCATGGGTGTTATGGAGGAAAATTGAGTTAATTTGATCTCGTATGATTGGAGATAATGATTTAATTCAACAAGCAGCCAAACTGATCTCAGAAGATTTTAAGTTTGATCTTGTTCTCTCCGAGCTGACCAAGGTGGACAGGGATCAGTATCAGGAGTTGAAGAGGATTCTGACGGAGCATTTAGAAAAGTTAATTGCTCAGGATTTTGAAGGGTTGTTAAATCTACTCTACCGCATCGATGTTAGTGAGCAAAAGGCGAAGGAACGGCTGGCCGATAATGATCCTTCCAAGACTGCAGATGTTCTTGCAGATCTCATCATAGAAAGGCAGATGCAAAAGGTGCTGACCAGAAGAAAATATAAATCCGGGAATAAGGACCTTAAGGACGTGTAGTACATGAGCCCACCATAATTTGGTTTTGAATCTCTAAAATTTGCCTGGTGAAAACCCTATCTTTGCAGCAAAAATGGATAGAAACACATGAAATTAGTTTCCTTTTTAATAGATGACGAAGATCAATTGGCTATTCTGGTTGACGAAACATTATATCCAACAATAGATCTGGATGAGAAATTACCCGATAATATGCAGGACTTTCTGTGGGAAGCCGAGGTAGTATTAGATCTTGCCAAGGGTTATGATCTGAAAATCAAGGAGGATAGTTCGAAGTTTAAGGGTGTTCCCTTGGATTCTGTTGAACTATTATCTCCTGTACCGCATCCCACCTCATGCAGGGACGCCTATGCTTTTCGCCAACATGTGGAGGCTGCACGCCGGAATAGGGGTGTCGAAATGATTCCGGAATTTGATCAGTTTCCGGTATTCTATAATACTAATCATCTGGCCATTGACGGCCCCGGTGATATTGTATGCATGCCCGATCATTTTCAAAAACTCGATTTCGAACTCGAGATTGCAATTGTAATTGGCCAGATGGGAAAGAATATTCCTGCAACTGAAGCAAGCGATTATATCGCCGGATACATGATCTATAATGACCTGAGCGCCAGAGTCATGCAAATGGAAGAGATGAAGTTAAATCTTGGACCGGCGAAAGGGAAGGATTTCTCAAATATTTTTGGCCCCATGATGGTTACACCGGATGAATTGGAACAATATAAAGTGGAACCGAAAGACGGTCATATCGGCCATAATTATGACTTGGACATGAAATGTTGGGTCAATGAAAAAGAAGTTTCCCAGGGTAATATGAAGGATATGGACTGGACATTTGCGGAGATAATTGAAAGATGTTCGTATGGCATTGATCTCCATCCCGGAGATGTTATAGGTTCAGGAACCGTCGGCACGGGGTGTTTTTTGGAATTAAATGGCACCGGGCTGCGATTAAATAAGAATTATGAACCACAGTGGCTACAGAACAAAGATGTAGTTGAAATGGAAATTACCGGTTTGGGTCGATTGAAAAATACCATCCTTATGGCTGAAACGGAATATTCAATTTTAGCACTTAAGAAAGATATTGCAGAAACTAATTGACTATGTTAAAAATTGATCCAAAAGAAGTTTCTACAGGAAAATTGCATGCTTATATGTTAAGCTCGGTGATGCCAAGACCCATTGCCTTTGCCAGCACGATAGACAAGGATGGTAAACCTAATCTCGCACCTTTTAGTTTTTTTAATGCATTCAGTTCCAATCCACCTACATTGATATTTTCTCCTGCCAGGAGGGTGAAGGATAACACAATCAAACATACGCTTGAAAATGTGCGGGATGTAGCTGAAGTAGTAGTGAATGTAGTTAGTTATAAGATGGTGCACCAAACCTCACTGGCAAGCATGGAGTATGAAAAGGAGGTGAATGAGTTTGAGAAGGCAGGGTTTACTGCCATTGAATCTAAAATTGTTAAACCGTTTAGGGTAAAAGAGTCTCCTGTGCAGTTTGAATGTATGGTTAAAGAGGTTATAGAATTAGGTACAGAGGGAGGAGCAGGTAATTTGATAGTCTGCGAGATAGTGATGATGCACATCAATGAAGAGATACTGGATGAGGATGGGAAAATTGATATGAACAAAATTGATCTTGTTGGCAGGATGGGAGGAAATAATTATTCAAGAGCATCCGGAGCGGCTGTTTTTCAGGTTATGAAACCAGGATTAAATATCGGTATCGGCTTTGACCAAATGCCGGCGGAGATACAGTCCAGCTCTTTTCTCACCGGTAATGACTTGGGAAAACTCGGACAGATCGAGAAGCTTCCCTCAAACGGCGATATTGAAGAGTATAGTTCAGCCGGCAGGGTAAATGAACTAAAGGAAAAATATCAGTCTGATAAACAAGCCCTGGAGGATCAACTGCACCAGTTAGCTCATGAGATGCTTGAGGAGGATAAAGTTGAAGAAGCTTGGAAAGTGCTATTAAGCAGTTGAGATAATGCGAGCTGATAAACGAAAAACAAAATAGGATTTATAAATCTACATAAGTCAAGCGAGTAATGCCTTTAAGTGAACAAGAACAGATAAGACGTAATTCTTTGGAAGAACTGAAGAAGTTGGGAATTAATCCATACCCTGCTGAAAAGTTTAAGGTGAATGCCAATGTGAAGGATATCCTGGAGAATTATGAAAGAAACAAACAGGATTATAAGACCATAAGTATTGCAGGCCGGATAATGTCAAGGCGAATTATGGGCAAGGCATCTTTTGTTGATATTCAGGATTCGACAGGGCGCATTCAGTTATATGTTTCAAGAGATGATATTTGTCCTGAGGAAGATAAAACACTTTATAACACTGTGTTCAAGAAACTCTTGGACATTGGTGACATCATAGGTTTGACAGGATATGTGTTTACCACCAAGATGGGGGAGACGACTATTCATGTCACCTCATTTAAATTATTGAGTAAGGCACTACGGCCGCTACCGATCGTAAAGGAGAAGGAAGGCGAAGTATTCGATGCATTCACAGATCCTGAACAAAGGTACAGGATGCGATATGTGGATTTGATCGTAAATGAGGGGGTGAAAGAGGTTTTTATTAAAAGGACAAGGCTGGTTAATTCTATGCGTGAGTTTTTTAATGACAGGGGATATCTTGAGGTAGAAACACCGATACTTCAGCCCATATATGGTGGAGCGTTGGCTCGTCCATTTGAAACACACCATAATACATTGGACTCAACTCTTTATCTGAGAATAGCCGATGAACTTTATTTGAAAAGGTTAATCGTTGGTGGTTTTGACGGCGTGTATGAATTCTCTAAGGATTTTAGAAACGAGGGAATGGATAGGTTTCATAATCCGGAGTTTACGATGCTTGAGTTATACGTTGCATACAAGGATTATCTATGGATGATGGATCTCACTGAAGAGATGGTAGAGAAGGTAGCGAAAGATATATGCGGGACGACCAAGGTTCAGGTTGGCGATAACCTGATCGATTTCCAACGGCCGTGGAAGCGATTGACTATGTATGAGGCTATCAAGGAATTTACCGAGATCGATATATCAGAGATGGATGAAAAAGAGTTAAAGGAGACGTCTAAGAAACTTAAGGTAGATGTTGATGGGGTTGTTGGAAGAGGTAATTTCATCGATGCTATTTTTAGCGATAAATGTGAACCGAATTTGATTCAACCAACTTTCATTACAGATTATCCCATCGAAATGTCACCTTTAGCAAAAGTGCACAGAGACAAACCGGGTTTGGTTGAGAGATTTGAAGTTATTTGCAATTCAAACGAGCTGTGTAATGCTTTCTCAGAGTTAAACGATCCTATCGATCAGCGTCAAAGATTTGAAGATCAAATGAAACTCAAATCTGCGGGGGATGAGGAGGCAATGCAATTGGATGAAGACTTTCTCCGATCGCTCGAATACGGTATGCCGCCCACAGCAGGCTTGGGGATCGGAATTGATAGATTGACGATGATGATGACAAATTCTGCTTCTATTCAGGATGTTATCTTCTTTCCGCAGATGAGAGCGGAATGAGCAGGGATGTTCAATGTTCCTGGTTCAATGTTGAGCCCCCTCCTAAAAGTCATTTTTCGCCACAAAAGCACTAAATCACAAAAGAACAGAAAATATAAATAATTAAATATCAATCATTTGTGAAATTTCGTGTTTTCGTGTTTTTGTGGCATGATCTATTCTTACACTTTTCGGAGTGGACTCAATGTTCAAAGTCGAATGTCCAAGGTCCAAAGTCTAACGTTGCGCGCCTTGCGGTAAAAAAGTAATAGCGAATGCTTTCGCAATTGGGTAATTTTGAATTTTAGGTTTTAAATTTTGAATTCCTACACGTAAGCAGTCTTGGACCAGGCCCCTTTATTGAAAGATCATAATATTTTTATTAAAATCGGGTTGGCCATAGGCTTTTATATTCAGTTGAAGTTTATCAGTATGTATTTTTGATTTAATATCTGATAAATCATACTTTAAAACTAAAAATCTACCGTCTTTATTTAAAGAAGTATTTTCATGAAACAAGATCAATCCTGTAGAGGGCGGATATTTTTCAGCAAAAACCCCACACCATATTAATTCAAACCTGTCTACTCCACCACATGTAACCGGAATAATTAAGCAATTATCTTCAATTCTTATGCTGTCTATATTGTTGTAGCCATCAATTATACCGTAATCGTTATTTAATTTGTCTGACTCGACATATGTTACATATAATGAATCGCTTTCGATAATCCTCAGACATTCGTTTTGATCTTCATTCAGTATTATTGAAGATTCATTTATTGTAGAAAATCCAAATATCAAAATGATTATTAATATAAAGAAATGGTTACGCATGTTAACTTTCTAAAATTAGATGCTTTTTCTGGATTTTTCCATAAGCGATGTATGCTTAAGGGAAGATTCTGACTCGATGCGATGATGGGTGAGAAGGTTGTGTAATTCTAGTGGTAGCGATGCCCGGGGCCGCCGCGATCCTCCCTCCAATGCAAAGTTACGAGTTCTATTTAGGTAGGTCAAGGATGAATTAGTAGCCGTGAAGGCGTATAATGTTGAATGTTAAATTTTGAATGTTAAGCGTGGATTCAATCCGTAATTCTTTGCGTCCTTTCCGCTAAAGCGGATCAGTCTTCAGCTGATGAGTATTCTTTGGCTCTTTTCGGTAAAAAAGGAATAACGAATGCCTTCGGAATTGGGTAATTTTGAATTTTAGGTTTTAAATTTTGAATTTCACTCCCATAACATTGATCAGCTGATAATTGTATATTGTCTGTTCAACATACTTTAAGTAGTTCTACGGTTCAAATGAAAGAGAAACTCATCATTACATTGATATTTGTTGGAACCCTCGCATTATTCGTTTCGGGTACATGGGGCTTTTGGGCGCATAAGAGGATCAACAGGATGGCAGTGTTTACCCTTCCGCCCGATATGATTGGCTTGTACAAGAGTAATATCGAGTATCTCACTGATCATTCCATTGATCCGGATAAGAGAAGGTACGTGGATGACAAGGAAGCTCCCCGGCATTATATCGATATAGATTATTATGGCGCATATCCTTTTGATGAATTACCCAGGGGTTGGGACTCGGCAAGATCTAAATTCACAGAAGATACACTGATAGCATTTGGGATATTACCATGGCATTTGGAGATCATGCTTCGAAGACTCACCTATGCATTTAAGGACATCGACCACCAAAAGATAATCAAACTGTCGGCGGAAATTGGACATTACCTGGCAGATGCTCATGTTCCGTTGCATACTTCATTGAACTATAATGGGCAGCTAACCGGACAGAGAGGGATACACGGCTTTTGGGAATCCAGATTACCGGAGCTGTTTGGAGACGAATACGATTATTTTGTTGGCAAGGCAGAATACCTTGAGAATCCACACAAGGAAATATGGAAAATGATCCTTGAAAGCGCTGCCGCAGTGGATTCCGTTTTGAAGTTCGAAAAAGAACTGGATGCTTCTTATCCGGCCGATATGAAGTTTAGTTATTCAAACAGGGGTGATGCTTCCCTTGTACGAACTTATTCATTCGAGTATGCAAGTGCCTATAACGATATGATGGATGGGATGGTTGAGCGACGGCTTAGAAAGGCCATTCATCGCATCGGTAGCTTTTGGTATACTGCCTGGATAAATGCAGGACAACCGGATCTTGGAGAGATTAATAATTCAACCTATGCCGAGCCGACTGAAAAACAAAAATGGCTTGAAAAAAATTGGAAGATCGGAAAGATAAATGGCAGAAACCACTCGAACTAGACGCAATTCACCTCTAAGCTTCTTCTACACTTTCACCTACATTAGCTTCGACATTCAACATCACAGGCATGATGATCATCATGAGATCTTCATTTTCAGTTGGTGTACCCGGACTCAACTTACCTGCTTTGGTCGCATTCGATAACTCGAAATTCAACTCTTCAGATTCGAATGAGGACAACATCTCTGTAAGGAATTTAGCATTAAAACCAATCTCGAGGTCCTCACCTGAATACTGACAAGTCAGCCGTTCCTGCGCTTTATTGGAGAAGTCGATGTCTTCAGCCAGAATTGTCAATTCAGAACCTTTGATCTTCAGACGTATTAAGTAGGTAGATTTGTTTGCATAGATCGAAACTCGTCTGAGTGAATTGAGTAATTCTTCTGTATTAATGACTAGTTTATTTGGACTCTCATCAGGAATGACCGCGTTATAATCAGGATATTTTGCATCAATCAAACGGCATATAAGCTGAATGTTATTGAAAGTGAAAAATGCATTCGACTTATTGTACTCTATTTTTACAAGTGTATCATCGTCAGGTAAAGAATTCTTTAAGAGGTTGAGCGCCTTTCGGGGTAAGATAAACGCAGCGCCTGTATCAGACTTGACATCACTTCTTTTAAATCTTACTAATCTTTGTGCATCTGTGGAAACAAAAGTCAAGCCGTCCTTCTCGATCTGCAACAAAACACCCGTCATGGCCGGACGCAGCTCATCTGTGCCGGTAGCAAATATGGTGCTTTCAATAGCCTTCAACAAAATTTTAGATGACATCTCAATCGATGATAATCCTTCCGGTTCAGGTAGTCGGGGGAAATCCTCACCGTCTTCACCTGCTAGTTTGTACTTACCGTTATCCGAAGTTATTTCCGCGGTTTTCTTATCGGTATTTATATTGAACGTCAGCGGCTGATCCGGTAAAGTTTTTAATGTATCGGTCAGGATCTTCGCAGGAATTGCAATTCTTCCTGATTCATTCGTTTCTACATTGAGTTCGATCCTCATGGAGGTCTCGAGATCGGTGGAGTACACCACGAGCTTTCCCTTGCTGAGCTCGAATAAGAAATCTTCTAAAATTGGTAACACGGTGTTGTTACCGATAACGCCATCAATGACTTGCAATTCTTTTAACAGGGAGTTGGTTGAAGCTATAAATTTCATGAATTCTTGTTTTTTTTTGGTCATACAAATATAGATATTTTGAAGTATAAATTGTAATGGATTTAGCGGTAGTTACTCATATATTTTGCTAAAATTTAAAAATCAAGTTCCTGATGTTGGAATAATATCTCATTTCTAAATTCGTTCTAATTTTTGTGTAAAAAAACCGGTTTTAAGAGATTACTTAATTTTACCGCCAAACCCATGTATCGCAAACTCTTAATATTCTCGGCCCTGGCCATAGTCTTTATCTTTTCTTCTTGTAAAAAAGACAAACCTTCTTTCGAGTATAAGATTGATATTCTTGCCAAGAACCTAAAGGTGCCGTGGGGACTGGCATATCTGCCTAACGGGGACCTGATATTCACGGAACGCTTTGGAACCATCAATCTGCTTAAAAAAGACTCTGATTCGTTTAACCTCATTGGCACAAGGCCTGTCCTCGACCTAAAGGAGGGTGGTTTATTGTCTATTGCCGTTGACCCTGATTTTGAAAACACCAACTATTTATTTGTTTATGAAACAGTGAGTGCATTTAACCGGATAGTTCGGTTGATCTTTAAAGACGGGACAATTACTGAAGACAAGATCATATTGGAGGAAATCCCTTCCCACCTGTTTCACAACGGAGGTGGCTTGCGGTTTGGGCCTGATGGATATCTGTACATTGGCACCGGCGATGCCCGTAATCCCAACATGGCGCAGGACCTTGATTCTTTAGGCGGTAAGATCCTGAGGGTTGATAAAGAAGGTAATCCTGCACCCGGCAATCCGTTTGGGAGTCTGGTTTGGACCTATGGCCATAGAAATGTCCAGGGATTTGATTGGAATGCAGACGGTAAAATGCTTGCTACCGAACACGGGCCCAGTGGAGAGATCAACGGATGGTGTTGCCACGATGAACTTAATCTGATCGAACCGGGGAATAATTATGGTTGGCCCTTGGCTTTAGGAGGCACAGAGCTGTCGGTCGATTCGAGTTTCACACCACCCTTAGCGCAATCGGGAGATGATACCTGGGCACCCAGCGGTGGTTCATTTATTACCGGAAAAATGTGGAAAAAATGGGAGGGTGAGTTTATCCTGGCAGGATTAAGAGGTGAGCGGTTGATTCATTTTGCATTGAATGCCTCTGCAGACGAGGTAGTGAACCAGGCGGATCTTTTTACGGGACAGTATTTCAGGTTACGCAGTGTGATCATGGCTCCGGATGGCTCAATCATATTTTGTACTTCTAACATCGACGGAAAGAACAGGCCTTTTTTGGCGGGAGATGATAAGATTTATAGGATGTATAAATAGTAGACAAATCAAATGAAAGTAGTGACATACATGAGTATTCTGGTTTGTTTAACTCTTCCACAACTACTCATGGCTCAAAACTCAAGTGTTAGCATAAAGACTAATGGATTATATTATGGTAATTATAATTCATACGAGTTTGATAGTGCATATACTTTCAATACTAATAGAACCATTCAATTTTATTCTTTTTCGGGATTAGTTTCAGATATCCACATGAAGGATAATTTATTCTATAGAGTTGGTATTGAGTGGTCGAGAGGCAAATCGAATACAAACTGGTTCATCTCATATGCTGCAAATGAATATCAGCTTATAAGTGAAGAATATAAAGCGAATGGTTTAAGGACAATAATAGGTATAGGGAAAAGTTATAAAAAGAAAAATGTTCTGTTAAAATACGGTATACAGTTACCATTCTTCTTATATGATAAAAGACAAAGTTTAAAAATTTATGAAAACAATTATCCCGGAGGTAGAGATTTTGTACATGTGCATGTTGAAGATAACGGTAGTGTGTATCTTGATTTGTCATTCTTCTTTGACATTCACTATAAGATATATAAGAATATTAGCATTGGGTATGAACTGGATAATGGCTTTATTATGTTTGTTAATAAGGGGGAGAAAAAAACAATTACTGAATGGTACGATGCAAATGGAATTTTACTTGATAGAGAAGTTTCAATAGATAGGAATAAGGGCCATGGAGTTATTTTACCTACAACTTCCTTCACCTATTTTTTACTTTTATATGAATTTTAGATTATGAAAAGAATTATTATACTCGTTGTATTTGTGTTTTTAAATCTTACATATTTCTCATACGCTCAAGAAAAAACTATTAGTCTTCATATAAATGATTTATTTATCTATACTTATGATGACCGTCAGGAAACGTCGTATTCTTTCGAATTAGGAGGAGAATATTCGAATAAAAAGAGGACATTATTTCATTATAAGATGGGCTATAAACAGTATAAAAGTTCGGAGACTCCGATTTTATATAGATCGGGCAACAGAAGTGCTGAGCTAGAACTAATCAGTACTTATTTGGATTATAGTTTAACACTTGGGATAGGCAAGCTCATTGATAATGAACTGCTTAAGTTCAAGTATGGTGTAGATTTACGGAGTACTTATATGCCTGGAGGAGAGAATATTTTTAATATTGTGTACAAAACCAAAGGTAATATCACAGATATTGAAAAGAGACTCACATTACAACCTGATACATATAATATAGGCTTAAATTTCTTTTCGAGCGTTCATTATACGTTTTACAAACGTTTCGCTGTTGGAATTGAAATGATAAATGGCTTGTATTACTCAATTGAAAAGGGAACAACTATATCGACTTACGAACATTTTAATGATAAAGGAAATTTATTAAATTCAAATTATGACGAACAATTTAATAGCAAAAAAATTATAAGTTCTTCTATTGGTAACACCTCTATAGTTCTTTCTTATACATTTTAATTATCTAACCAGCGATGTTTTAAGTCTTCCGCAGATAATTTAAAATGTCCTTGGATTTTGCCGGATGACTTAAAACAAAATCTCGTTCAAAATTAGAAGTCTTAAGTCTCCCTAAGAAAAACATGAACTTCCTTCAATAATCCGGCGTTGGAAGACTTAAAGCATCGGCATTTGTTGTAATTTTGATCTGAGAATAATATGAACATGAAAACAGCAGAAAGTAACATAGATAAGATACTCATTGTAGGGGACCGGGTTTTGATAAAACCAAAATCTACGAAAGACAGAACCAGTTCCGGACTTTATTTACCACCCGGTGTACAGGAAAAGGAAAAAGTGCAAAGTGGTTACGTGATCAAGATCGGTCCGGGTTATGCCATTCCAATGCCTATTGAAGACGAGGAGAAATGGAAGGAGCATGAAGACAAGGTAAAATATGTTCCGCTGCAAGCTGAAGAAGGTGACCTGGCCGTGTACCTGCAAAACCAGGTCTATGAGATAGAGATTGAAAAGGAAAAATACGTGATCGTACCGCATGCTGCCATCCTCATGCTATACCGCGATGATGGACTTTTTGAGTAGCCCTTCCGCATAAGGAAACTCTAGCAATATTTTAAGTCTTGTGAAACTGAACTGAGACATCTTCGCTAATCGGTGTTCGTTATTCTATCTCATTAAATGCGGTAGAACACCGAATATCGAACACCGAACATCGATTTTTGAACATGGGCTAAGCTAGGACAATATGTAAAACTCCAGAGGACAAACTGCGACGATGGACTTTTTGATTAACCCTCGCGGGTAAGGAAGTTTTCGTAAGTCAATAAGATCTTTCCAAATACATACCACTGTATCACCACGAAGTCTACCTCGTCGTTAACGAGGGCGAACATCCTGTCCCGGTCAAACTTAAGTGGATTACCCTCGGTATCAAACTTCATTTTACTCCGTTTGTTTATAGGCATGTAATAAGCCGATAGGTTGGTTTCCTTACCATCTTTATCGGTAACGGTGATGATGGCAAAAGGAGTAGTGGCAGTGATGGAGTCACGCCTGTAATAGCTATTTACATAATTTTCCAACCCGATGCCCTTGAAATTTGCTAAATACTGAGTAAGTAGATTTTGGTTAACAGATCCTTGCGGAATATCTAATCCGGGATCGGAATGAAACGGTTTAACCTGCGGGGAATTGTTGTCGTCAACATCTATGATCAAGCCATTGGCCTTGGCTAATGGGTAATCTATCGAAATGGTCCGGATGTCTTCCGGGGTGAAATCAAATACAATTCGTTCCCTCCAGTCCTTTTCGATAACAAAATATCTTGGGGTGAGGTATCCTTCAAAACCGGGAATATGGGTTACGTAGATGGTAGGAGAACCCGCCAAAAACATAAATGTTCCGGTATGATCATTAGTAGAACCTCCAACATAATAAGTTAAAATGGGTTCGTCGGTAACACGTTTGAAGAATAACATAAATCGCTTTTCACCATATATTTGCACTTTTACGTGATGCGCAGCCATCTCTTTCACGGCGTTGTTATGTGCCGGAACAGCAACAGGATAATAGGTTCTTACTTTCTTGATAGTGCTTAAAAGGACCGCAACGGCATCGCGCCTGGCATTGAATTTACCATTCACGCGCCAATGGTCTACTTTCCGCTCCAATAAGATTGAACTACCTTCCATGTCAACCATAAAAATCTTGCTGATCGTCGTAACATCGTCAATGGAAAATATCTTTTCATCATCTGCAAGCGTACTCGATGGTTTTAAAAGTATAAATGCGGAAATACCGCCTAAAACGATAACTATTATGCCATAAATTAATGTCTTGTTCATTTAAATATTCATTTTCTCCTTTAAAACGTTCAGTCGTTGATTACATTGCATACCTCCGATGCCTCACAAAGTTATATATAAATCCAAACACTAACAGAATGCCAATGGGTACAAGCATATTAATAAGCTGCCAGGTTAGTTTCTCATCTTTGATCTTTACATTATCCAGCATTCGTAACTTAATTTCCTTGGCTCCCGTTTGAATAATACCTGATTCATCACAAAGATATTCTATGCAGTTTATAATAAATTCCTGGTTGGCAAAAGTTTGTTGGGTATAAGGATAATATCCAAGCGGGTATGGCCTCCCGTCCTTACCTACCTCATTCCTGATTATGTCTCCGTCTGAAATGACAATCATTTTGGTTTCTACACTTTCCTCAACAAATTCACGGTTTAAAGAATCCTTTAGGTGTTGTTCAAATTCAGGGGTGGTTCTATATTTAAATGCAGACTCAAATTTCCCTTCCAATAATACCGCCACAGTTAAATTTGGCTTATTAAACATTTCGATGGATGGCTTATGCTCAATTATCGAAAAGTTAATTCGCACCGGTGAATACAGTACTCTCGAATATTTTGAAGTATGAAGCAGGGTAGTCTTCTTGATTCCTTTCGCCCCAACCGTGTCTATGGTACTTATGAATTTAGACAGGATCCCATCCAGGTTTTTGGAAATGGGGTGGTCAGAGGAAGAAAGGATTATGGGGAAATAAAGCCAATCGTACGGTTCAAATTGAGGTGTATTGTCGAGGTATTCCACTACGATCGGGATTCGGGCACATTGGATATCCTGCACCAGGTTTTTGTTTAACCTAACCCCATATTTAAATAAAATATCGTCCAGGTTGAGATCCAGTTTGTTTGATAAATACAAAGGTTCTCCTTGTAAACTATCCATTGAGGCTTCCATTGCATCCAACACCCATAGCACTTTACCTCCGTTCATCACATATTGATCTATTTTAAATTTATCCAGTTCACTGAAAGGTGATTTTGGTTTAGCAATGATGATCGCAGTGTAGATTTTCGGAATGAATACGTTCTGTTGAAGATCAATCCATTCAAACGTATAATAATTTGACATCAGATTGGTGAGATCTGATATTTCAACTTCTTCCAGGCCACCATGTCCGGCGATCAATCCAATCTTTTGCTCATACGGTTTCTTCAAATTATGTATTGCATGTGCAAAGCTATATTCCAACTTAGATATGGAATTGTTGAGGATTTCCTGCTCACCCATTCCGACTTGATTTTGCAAAAAGTTGACAGATATCTCTTTCCCCCGATAAGTGACCACTGCACCCGGGAAGATCAATTTTTGTGAAATCTCGTCATCCTTTGTAATTGTCAGCCGGGTAATCCTTAATCCTTTCTTGATCAGCTGTGTGTAAAAACTTTCTATGTCTTTCTGACTATCACCGTCAGACGGGTCAATAAATATGTACTCAATTTTACCTTTTGAATGAGATCTGAATTCGTCCAATAACTCTTTAGCCGAGTTTCTTAATCTTTTAAATCCGGCCGGGAAGTCGCCTTCAAGATACACCCTCACTGTCACCACATCGTCAATTTCCCGCAAAAGTGTTTTTGTAGATTCTGCCAGGGTGAAACGCTTGTCCTTTGTCAGATCCAAACGTTCGAATACCCGAGTAGATATTACATTTATCAAAAGGATAATTGCGATCAGCAATAACATTTGGATCACCGCCTGCTTCTTATATGATTTCTTCTTACCTACCATTTCCTGCTTTCGAGAACGATTTTGGTCAATAAAATGAAAATGCTGATGAAGCTTATGAAATACACTACATCCCTGGTATCGATTACACCCCGGCTCATGGAATTATAGTGAGAATTGATACCAATGAGAAGAATTATGTCGTCTATCTTTCCAATAAAAACCGGTAATTCACTGATATAATCAAAGCCACTGTAAAATACGAAGCATAAGAATAAAGCAAGGATGAAGGAAACTATTTGATTGCTGGTTAAAGAGGAGGAAAATATTCCTATTGAAACAAAGGATGCACCCACCAAGAATAAACCAATATAAGATCCCCATGTAGCGCCCGCGTCTATATTGCCGGGTGGATATCCAAGTTTTGATATTGAGAAGAAATAGACAAGTGTTGGAGCCAAAGAAAACAGCACCAGGAAAAGAGAAGCAAAATATTTACCCAGTATGATCCGCAAATCACTGATTGGTTTGGTAACCAGGAGTTCTATTGTGCCGGTGTGCTTTTCCTCTGCAAATGACCTCATTGTCACTGCGGGTATCAGGAACAAGAATACCCACGGTGAAATTATGAATAAGGGTTCAAGCGTAGCATAGCCATATTCCATTATGCTCGTATCCGGGAACACCCATATGAACAATCCCAGTGAAACCAGGAATACGATCACATTGATATATCCCAGTAAAGAACTGAAATAACTGTTTATCTCTCTGACAAATATGGTGACCATTTATGCTTTAATCGTTCCTTTCCTTAGTTAATTCATGAAATACTTCTTCCAGTGATTGCTCTTCTTCCTGCATGCTCAGGAGTTTAAGATCACTTGCTACCGCAAAATCAAATACTTTTTGTCTGAGATCAACCTTGCTGTCTGAGTATAATTGAAACCTGTTGTTTCCCAGTGCTTCGACCTGCGCAACATCTTCAATATTCCTTAAATCTGATTCAGTTGGTGACTTGTTAAACTCTACGGTGATCACTATTTGTCCGGATACTCTCTTCAACATTTCTGCAGTAGAGTCATCAGCCACGATCTTACCTTTATTGATGATGATGATCCTGCTGCAG
Source organism: Bacteroidota bacterium (assembly GCA_022573915.1). Lineage (GTDB taxonomy): Bacteria > Bacteroidota > Bacteroidia > Chitinophagales > JACZTA01 > JACZTA01. The sequence goes on from JACZTA010000022.1 coordinate 15,446, forward strand.
ACAGCCTTCACTTCTTGCATGATATGTGTTGAAAGGATCACCGTTTTTTCCTCACCTAATTCTGATATAAGTTTTCGAATTTCCAGAACCTGATTTGGATCCAGGCCGGAAGTGGGTTCATCTAAAATCAATACGTTCGGATCATGCAACAACGCTTGAGCCAGTCCTACTCTTTGCCGGTACCCTTTGGATAGTTGCCCGATCTTCTTTTTCTGTTCGTCTTTTAAACCGGTGATCTCAACCATTTTTTCAATCCTGCCTGAAGCAGATCTGCCAAGCTTATACATTTTGGCGACATAACTCAGATACTCACGTACATACATATCTGTGTACAATGGATTGTTCTCAGGGAGGTAACCGATTTGCCGCCGTACATCCATCGACTGCTGATTAACGTCAAATCCACACACTGTCGCTGTCCCTTCCGTTTGAGGAATAAAGCAAGAGATGATCTTCATAGTGGTTGACTTTCCTGCACCATTCGGGCCCAGGAATCCAACAACCTCACCCCTCTTGACATCAAAACTTATGTCATCAACCGCCTTTTGTTCATCGTAGATCTTGGTAAGATGTTGAATGGATATTGACATGAATAACTTAAGAAACGGTTATGGATCTGATTAGGTATGCGAAAATAGGGAATAGTTTGGCAAACTACGTGACTAAATAGCGGTGAATTGTGTCGTTAATGAGTGCAAATATTATGCAATATTATAGTGGCGAGTTGTATAAGCATATAGCCCGATCCTCTTGATGTTTCAAGCTTTCTTCAAAACTAATTCTCTTATCTTTGCGCCCATGAATCAGGAAGATCACTTGAAGAAGATAATTGCTCATAGCAAGGAGTATGGATATATCTTTCCCTCGAGTGATATTTATGATGGATTGAGTGCGGTCTATGACTATGGCCAGCACGGAGCCGTTTTAAAGAATAATATTAAAGACTTTTGGTGGAAATCCATGGTCGATATGAATACAAACATTGTAGGTATTGACAGTGCCATATTTATGCATCCGAAGATTTGGAAAGCATCCGGCCATGTTGACCAGTTCAACGATCCGATGATCGATAATAAGGATTCAAAAAAAAGATACCGGGTTGATACTTTGATTGAAGAAAAAATCGAGCAATATAAAAGGAAGGGGAAGGATGAAAAGGCTGCAAAACTGCAAGAATCCATGGATGCGTTGTTGAAAGAGGATGATTTTGTAGGATTGAAGGAGCTGATTGAAGAACATGGGATAGTTGATGTTTTCTCAGGGAGTAAGAATTGGACCGACATCAAACAGTTTAACTTAATGTTCTCCACCAACTGGGGTTCGACCGGCACGGATGACGAACTGGTATATTTAAGGCCGGAAACAGCTCAGGGTATTTTTGTAAATTACAATAATGTCATGAAATCGGGGCGGATGAAAATACCGTTTGGTATCGCTCAGATAGGAAAAGCATTCAGAAATGAGATAGTGGCCAGGCAATTCATTTTTCGCATGCGCGAATTCGAACAAATGGAGATGCAGTATTTCGTTCGTCCCGGTGAGGAAATGAAATGGTATGATCATTGGAAAGAAAAACGCATGAAATGGCATTTGGCGCTTGGAACACCCAGGGAGAAATTGAAGTTTCATGATCATGTTAAACTGGCGCATTATGCAAACGCTGCCGTCGACATTGAATTTGAGTTTCCGATGGGGTTCAGGGAATTGGAGGGAATTCATTCTCGAACAGACTTTGATCTGACTCAGCACCAGGAGTTCTCAGGTAAAAAATTACAGTATTTTGATCCTGAGTTGGAGAAAAACTATGTTCCTTATGTGGTGGAAACTTCGATAGGCCTCGATAGGATGTTCCTTTCTATTATCAGCCAGGCTTATCAGGAGGAGAAGTTGGAGGATGGTTCTGAGAGGGTGGTAATGAAGATTCCTGTTGAGATTGCACCTGTTAAGGTTGCGGTATTGCCGCTCATACGAAAAGACGGTCTTCCGGAAAAAGCACTGGAGATCTTTGATAAGTTGAAATACGATTATTCCTGTCATTATGAAGAAAAGGATTCCATTGGGAAACGCTATAGAAGGCAGGATGCTATTGGTACACCGTATTGCATCACGATTGATCACGACACGATGGAGGACAATACAGTCACGATAAGGCATCGTGATTCGATGAAGCAGGACAGGGTTTCGGTCGAAGCATTGGAAAAAGAAATGGCAGATAAGCTGGACCTGAAAAATTTGTTAACTAAAATTTAGATAGTAAAATGAAAGTTGCGGTAGTGGGTGTAACCGGCCTGGTCGGAAAAATAATGATAGAAAGATTGGAACAAAGAAATTTCAATGTCTCCGGATTGATCCCTATAGCTTCTGAGAGATCCCAAGGTGAGTATGTTTCATTTAAAAATAAGAAATTTCCTGTTGTCGGTATTGAGGACGGCCTCTCACTTAAACCGGAGCTGGCTCTATTTTCTGCTGGCGCAGATATTGCTAAGGACTGGGTTCCTAAGTTCAAAAAAAGTAATTGCGTTGTGATCGATAATTCGGCGGCGTGGAGAATGGATAAAAATGTTCCACTCATTGTACCGGAGATCAATGCTGATGTACTGACAAAAGATGATAAAATAATTGCTAACCCAAATTGCTCTACCATACAAATGGTTATGGCACTCGCTCCACTTCATCAGAAGTATAAGATCGCCCGTCTGATAATTTCCACTTATCAGTCTGTGTCGGGTTCAGGATACAAAGGTGCTGCTCAGTTGGCTGATGAAAGACAAGGGAAGAAAAACTCGGACGCATATCCGTTTCCAATATTTATGAATGTTATTCCGCAATGTGACGATTTTGAAGATAATGGTTACACCAAGGAGGAGATGAAACTGGTCGATGAGACCAGGAAGATACTGCGTACAGATAAGTTGAGGATAACAGCTACGGCCGTTAGAGTTCCGGTGCTGATTGGGCATTCAGAAAGTGTGAATGTTGAATTTGAAAATGACTATGATCTTGAAGATGTGATCAAAGTGTTAAAGGAGACTGAAGGCATTCAGGTCATGAACAACGGTGTGCACCCGATGCCTTTATTGGTTAAAGAAAGCGATAAAGTGTGCGTAGGCAGGATCAGAAGGGATGAATCCAATCCGAACTCTCTCAACCTATGGATCGTCGCGGATAATCTGCGTAAGGGCGCAGCCACCAATACGATCCAGATTGCTGAATATCTTGTACAGAAAGGTTGGATAGGTGCGGGAAGTAAGGATTAAATTTGAATTTACCATTCTTTGCGCCCCTTGCGAAACCCTTGCATGCTTTGCGGTTAGAGCGGCATAAGAGAAGAAAGATAAACGCAAAGGACGCAAGGGATGCGCAAAGTGCGCTAGGGTTATAAGTTATTTACAACTCTTCTGATTCCATCTTTTACAAGTGTCACATTAAAATTGATTAGCATTCCAAGCTTACATTCTGAAAGTTTGAGGTAAGTCAATATTTGAGCCAGATGTACGTCATTAATTGCATCAACTGATTTAACTTCCACTATTAATTTATTCTCAATTAGCAAATCTACTCTGTATCCTATCTCCAACTTAACTTCATGGTATATTAATGGCAGGGGTTTTTGTTTTACCACTTGCAATCCATGCTTTTTAAGTTCGAAATACATGCATTCTTCATAGGAACTTTCCAATAATCCCGGACCTAGGGCGCGGTGTACTTTAAGAGCAGAATTAAACACGATCCTTGATAACTCATTTTCATCCATACCTTGCGATCCTTGCGAAACCTTTGCGGCCCTTGCGGTTAAAAAAAACCTTGTTCTAGCCGTCATTCCAGTTATTTGGAATGAGCACTAAAGGTAACTCAGGAAGCACTACCGAGAAAGTGAAAATTAGCAGGTGTACTGATTAAGACAAAAGCTAAATAGCTATTATTAATAATTTGCCTTAAGAAACGCCAATGCATTCTTACTGCAAATCCCATCAACCAACTTCTTGATCTCCGACCTTTTCCTGTATGGGTTAAATCTCTTATCCCATAACTGAGTTATCAGAGATTTCTTAAGATCCGAAAATTTTAAGGCTGTATCAAATGTGTCGATAGGATTTATTCCGCCATCAAAATCGCTGCCTATGGTGATTAATTTCCACGCATCATGAGGTGAGTTTACTCCGCGTGCTCTGGAAACAGTTCTTACAATATGTAAAATCTGGTCGGTGATCAATTCGACCCATCTCTTCTTTCTTCTGTGAATCCATAGTTTCGAACCTTTGACTCTTTTTCCTCCTGCGAGCACCCTCTGGTCAGCGATCAACCCGATCAATCCTTTAGAGTTGTGGATTTTAATTATCTCATCATTATAAAGTCCAAAGCTCCAGGGGTTGAACGTACGGCTCTTCTTCCAGTCTTTTTGTTCATCATGTGGATCAGGATCCGAGTAAACACTCGCTTTACCGTTCACGGCACCATGGCTAATCAGAATAGGAATGTTGTCCTGGGGATGCGTTTTATGATGTGCATCCAGGATGTCATAGTATTGCACTCTCGACTTGGTGCTTAGATGTTTTATGTCGATCAGTATTCTTTGCCCTTGACCAATTCTTATACCATCAATACCTAGCAATCTTTTGATGATCTTCTTTGCAGTTGAATCCATTGCTTTATTTCTCCCACCGGCAAAACCTGGTATCGGTCTCGCTCTATATTGCTCCGCATACTTGAGCGTCTTTGTGAATAGAGGAATCAACGCCTGTGAGTGGCCAAAGTGATCGTTTTTAAAAGCGTGAGCGAGCGTGATCCATAGTGGAGAAACATGCCAGACATTTGGTTTGGTACCTATTCCTTTCAGATAGTTTACTCGTCTCAACAGAAGTTTTTCCGAAGCATTCAAGCGAACATTAGAGTCTTTGTGAATCTTCTTATCGTACTTAAAATTTAGGTGCCCACTTCCCAGTGCATGGCCGCCTTCAACGGTTAACACAACCGCAATCGTGAACAGACTCCTTCTCTGCCTGTTTTGTCTCAATATCGTCTGAACCTCTGCTGCATTTTTAACAATTTTATATCTACACTTTTGCTTTCGGCCATTCTTAAACCTAATCATTCTCACTCTTCCCGATGTTGCTTCAAGAAATTTTCTTTCCGTAACTATATGTCTATAATGGTTGTACTTAATTGTTTTCATACTATCAAGTACCGGTCGTGAGACCTTAGCTATGTATGATGCAAGAAGTAGAATAGCTTTCTCCGCGATCTTCGGAAAATTATCTTTTACCACAGTGGCGCGCTGTTCTATCGGATGAAGCGGGATAAATGCTACTTGCACTCTGCCTTCAGCCATTCGGGAAAAATCGCTCGAAGTATAGGTATAGGTACCGGAGATGTCAGCGGTAATATTAGGTTTCCCAATTGATTTCCAAAGATCCTTTTTGTCATAAACGTACTTAACTGAAGAATGCGCGTGAACATCGATAAAAACATCATTAGCCATATTAAAAGATTTAAAACTTGATTAATTAAAATGATAACGAACGCCAACCGTAAAATCGATAGCCATGAAATTGATTTGGTGCGCAAGGAGTTTTATGGTTCCGCCGGTTTGTTCCGGAACATCCACCCGCTGGTTAAATTTAAATGCAAACTTGCTTTGCAAAGAAAGATTTTTTCTTGCATAATAATCAACAGTGTATCTAAGATAAGGAGCTATCATGGTCTTAGTGTCTTCAAAATCTGTCCCAAGCGAATCCAAATGTCCGCCAAAAGTCAAAAAACTAAGAGCGACACCTGTGCCGCTGGCAAACTCTAACCTTCCCGGATTATCCGGTGTGATGGGATTGATTATCCAGTCGATATTAATTAAATATGATACTCCTTTCGCAAATTCGTAATTATGATCTGCTTCATCGTATGTTAGATGATTTTGCGGTGTGATGATACTATCTATCACTTCCTGCATTACGATCTTGTTGAAGGTTATGCCAGTACTCAAGTGTTCCGTAATACTATAATCGAATGTACCGTTCCAGGTATAGGGCACCGATCTATCATCTCCATTTGGATAATGCAGATATCCGAACCAATGCGGTGTTTCAGCAGGTAAACCTGAACTAATAAATGCATTTTCCATGTCCCGAAACGCAAAAGCACTCGAATATCCTCCTGCCAGCGCGAAATGAAACTTTGAAGGACTGAGCCCTGACCGGTCTCTTCTGCATCCGATAACCATTCCTCCTGTCAATGTTGGAAATGCAAAGATGACAGCATCAACCAATACATGCGTTATTCGCGGTACAATAGTACCATCTGTCAATACCCAATCCTTACCGAAACCACCAATCGCAGCTCCTATAATGGCTCCGGATAGGGCCCCATAACTGATACCCTTCCATAGCTGCATTCTGTTTGCTTTTTTCTCAGGATCGTCTTCTTTAATTATATCTAAAAAAGAAATTGGATATGTAATAGGTTGCTCTTGAACATTAAAATGTGATCTGATCTGGCTCATACTATTAGGCGAACACTCTAAAATTTGCGCGTTGGCATTTCCGATGACTGTAATAATCATAATGATTGTCAGAAAGTATTTGAAGCTTTGGCCAAATTGTTTTTTCATGTTTATTGTTTTTTAGTAGCGCCAGTTAATTCCCGTATGGAATTGAACCGCAGGTTGTAGCGGAGTTATTCCCGAGACATAGCCATAACTTTTAAACTCTGAAAAAAGACTCCATTCAAAGTCACCCCAAAACGGAACATCAATACCAAGTTTTATAATACCTCCCGGCTCAGATTTAGTTGTTTGAAATAATTGATCCTCCGGTTGAAGCCATAAACCAATTGTACCCGAAACAAATAATTTTTCCAATGGATAACGCATGATCTCGAGATCAAATCCGGGAAAATAATTGAACCTGTTCTCAAAATTATGCCAGGTGAAAAACAGGTTCCAGTCATCCTGTTTAAAGAAGAACATCACATCGATCGTGGTACCAAATCCTACAAAATTATGGAGCACGTTAAAATTCCAAAACATTTCTCTATCGTTAAATGGATTCTTGCCTTTAAATCTTGGAAAGCCAAATAGAGCAGGAGATAGT
>JACZTA010000023.1:0-20671 GCA_022573915.1 Bacteroidota bacterium
ATGAGAATACCAGTTCCTCAATATTGGAATTAGCTTCCTCAATAAGTGATCGGGTGCAGGTCGTATCTGAAGAAAAGAGGAAAGTGATACACCTATCTGCGGTATTTGCCAATAATTTTACAAACTATCTCTATACGGTGGCATATGATCTTATGAAAGAAAGTGGTTTGAGTTTTAATGATATGTTGCCAATTATTAGTGAATCAGCTGCCAGGCTCTCCGCAAGCGATCCTGCTGAAATACAGGCAGGGCCTGCATTCCGGAATGACACTAAGACCATGGAGGAGCATGAGGAGCTTCTTCGTGATCATCCGGAGTACAAACAAATATATGAGATGATGTCGGAGAATATTAGAAAACTAAGATCTAATAATAAATAATCACGAGGTCAGGACGATGCAGTTTTTCATCTCATTCATGCGGCTGATCAGAGTACCTAATCTGCTCATCATCGCTGCAACGCAATACAGCGTGAGGTATTTTCTTCTGCTCCCGAATCTTAATATGTACAAATTCGACCTGCAGCTGAGCGAGGGACATTTCTTTCTTTTAGTTCTGGCTACCGTAATGATCGCCGCTGCGGGTTATGTGATCAATGATTACTTCGATGTAAAGACGGACTCCATTAATAAGCCCGAGAAGTTAATTATTGATATTACTATTAAGCGCCGGGTAGCAATGGCTGCACATTTGGTGATGAGCATCATTGCTATCGCCATTGGATTCTACATCGCAATGATTGTCGGAAATTGGAAATTAGGAGCTATCCTCTTCTTTGCCAGCGGTTTATTATGGGTCTATTCAGCGTATTATAAAAAGCAGTTTCTCACAGGGAATATCATCGTTTCCTTATTGAGTGCAATGGTTATCCTGATCGTTGTAATGTTTGAGCGAAACATCTACACTGTATTTTTAACCAGGTATGAGGCTAATTCCATGTTCATAGAAATAGTGCAGGTAGCACTTGCGTTTGCCATCTTGGCATTTTTTGTTTCGCTGATCAGGGAGATCGTTAAGGACATGGAAGATGTGGAAGGGGACAGGAGCATTTACAGCAAGACCTTACCTATAAAACTGGGAATTAGAAAAACAAAATGGGTAGTCGGCTCATTGATCATTGTCTTGATGGGATTGATAGGTTTATCGGAGATCAATAATTATTTGAACGGATTTAATAGACTAATGTTTTATTCTTTGGCCTTTGTTCAGTTGCCACTGGCTTTTCTATTTATCCTTCTGATTAGGCCCGCTATCAGAAAGCATTTTCATACTATGAGCGTGTTGGTAAAGGTCATCATGTTGGCTGGAATACTTGGAATGCTTATTTATGAGCACAATTTTTGGGTGAACTTAGATAGCGCTTGGGATATTATTAATTCTACCTTACCGTTTAATTCTACGTTACCGTAATGCGGCTTCGAAAACCTCTCGTATTGGCATCTGAATCTCCCCGAAGAATGCAAATTCTCACAGAAATGGGTTTTGAATTTGAAGTAAAATCCGCTTCGATAGAAGAGACCTATCCTCCTAATATGGCTCCAGAAAATATTCCTGTTCATTTGGCCCAGTTGAAATCGAAGAAGGTACACAGTATGACAGGAGATGCCATTGTTATTGGAGCAGATACAATAGTTGTTAAGCAAGGTAAGATTTTTGGCAAACCTAATAGTGAAGAGGTCGCCGCAGAAATGCTAAGATCTTTGTCTGATTCGGAGCATGAGGTGATCACAGGTGTCTCAATCCTCGATAATGAAAAACAGATTGATTTCAGCGTCCATACCAGGATCTACTTCAAGAAACTGAGCAAGGAAGCAATCAAATATTATGTTGAGCTATATAAACCAATGGACAAGGCGGGGGCTTATGCCATACAAGAATGGTTGGGCCTGACATTTATCGAAAAAATAGAAGGGGATTATTATAATGTGGTTGGATTGCCCGCCAGTCGTGTTTACGAGGAGCTGCTGAAGTTCTAAGCAGATTTCATGCAGGATAATATTTAGCTCACTGAATAGGTTGTAAACGCATATCGAATGAAACATGATACAAAGGGTGTCCAACAAATATCCGATTATCAAGTAATGTTTCGTAATTTGTCTTGAAAGCTAACTGCTGAAAAGGTGCGTTTAATCTCTTATTTTAACATATCAATTCTGATTATATTAATAATCTCATGTGATGCGTACGCGCAGGTACAATCGCAAAAAACCTTTGGTGGTAATACCTATGACAGATTGAGCCAAACCATTCTAACTAATGATAAAGGGTATTTGATGGGAGGTTACACCGACAATTATGGTGCGGGTGGATACGATATTCTAATAACTAAGCTGGATAGTAATTCTAAAGTGGAGTGGTCTTACACTTTTGGCGGAACAAGTGACGATTATATTGCTACGCGTTTTCCAATGGAGCAGACTGTAGATGGCGGCTATATTATAGTGGGATTAACAAATAGCTTCGGTGCAGGCAATACAGACATCTATTTAATTAAGATCTCTGCCTCGGGACAATTGCAATGGTCTAAAACCTATGGAGGTAGCAATGAAGATAGGGGCATCTCGGTTAGACAAATCGATAGTTCCGGTTACTATATTTTAGCAGATACCCGAACTTATTCTTTCGGGTCAAGAGATGCGTATGTCATTAGAACTGATGGTGCAGGTAATATCATGTGGACCAGCACATTCGGAATTGGTGGTTCTGACACACCTTACGGTTTTGATATTACTTATGATGGTGGATTAATTCTCGCAGGTCATCGGGTGGCAGGTGCAAATGTAAGAGGATATCTGGCAAGATTAAATTCAACCGGAACATTATTATGGCAAAAACTATACGGTGGATCAACTTTTAGATCATCACCATATTCTGTTTTTGAATTACCTGATAGCGGATTTATAGCATTGGGAAGAACAAATGAGTTTGGTGCCGGCGATTATGACATGTATGTTATCAGAACGGATAGTGTGGGGAGTTTGCTTTGGTCTAAAACTTACGGAACTGCATCTGAAGAACTGGGCCGCACATTAAATCTCACGGCTGACAGCGGCTTTGTATTTATTGGATATACATATGGAGGGAGCTTAGGCGGAAGGGATGCTATGATGATAAAAACGGATAAACTTGGAAATCTTTCCTGGTCGATGACCTATGGTGGTGTCAATAATGAACTTGTATTTCATAGCGAGGAAACATCAAGCGGGGGATTCACGTTGGCAGGAACGACTGAGAGCTTTGGAAGCGGCAGTGGTGATTTCTTTCTCATCAGGACTAATTCCAGTGGAATAAGTGGGTGCAATGAAGCAAGTATAACAATAACAGCTAACTCTGCCAGCCCTGCAGTTGCAACGTTATCACCGGGAACTTCGTCAGGTGGGTCTGCTGCGGTTGCTGCAACACAGGTGGATAGTCCTACCATCGGTTGTTGGAGTCTTTGTCCAATTGAAATGATACTCATGGCTGACACAGCCATCTGCAACGGTGATAGTTTTCAAATAACTCTATCAGGTGGAACAAACCACGTCTGGGATGCTTCACCCGATTTGAGTTGTACGAACTGCCAAAATCCAATTGCGTTCCCAACAAGCACCACGAAGTTTGCAGTAACAGCCCTGGACACGAATGGCTGCTATATGTCTGACACCATAGAAGTTTCTATTGGTAACACGCTTTTGGGATTAACGATTAATGACACGACCATTTGTCCGGGTGACTCAGTTTTGATTGGTTCAAACAACTCCGGAACCTTTGCCTGGACCCCCTCAGCTACGTTGGATAGCGATGTGATTTCAAATCCCAACGCATTTCCCGGTACTATCACAACCTATACAGTGATCGCCACCGACTCGGACGGCTGTATTTCCACTGATAGTATACAAGTCGGTATTACAAATATTCTCACCGCTTTAACGATTAATGACACTACAATATGTCTCGGCGATTCAGTTTTGATTGGTTCAAACAATTCCGGAACATTTACATGGACTCCTTCGGCTACTTTGAATAGTGCAGTAATCTCAAATCCCAACGCGTTTCCTTTTACCACTACAACTTATACGGTAATAGCAATCGATTCGGTTGGCTGTGCTTATTCTGATAGTATTACGGTCACCATTGGGATTCCTATGATTATTCTGACAATCAGCGACACCGTAATTTGCCCTGGTGATTCAATACAAATTGGTTCGAATAATTCGGGTGTGTTTTCGTGGTCGCCTTCAAATACCTTAACCAGTAGCACTGTTTCAAATCCTTTTGCTTTTCCAAATAATACTACCACCTACACGGTTAACGCCATGGATTCGAACGGTTGCAGTGGCATCGATTCGATAACCATCTCAATTAATTTTACTCCATCAGTAACTTCACATACTACGATATGTTCAGGAGGGCAGGTCTCGATGAACGCGAACGGTGGTACAACCTATTCTTGGAGCCCATCGAGTAGTTTAAGTTGCCAGAATTGTCAATCGACGATGGCAAGTCCGAGCACTGCAACTACTTATTCCGTAGTTATCACAGATTCTGTGGGTTGCGTGGTTACTTTAACAACTATGGTCAATGTACTTGCTGCTCAAACAGTTGTTGCCGGTTCGAATGACACTATTTGTCCGGGAGATAGCGTAATTCTGAATGGTGCTATTAATGGTTTATGTTTTGTTAACGGGATATGGTCGGGGGGTACGGGTACTTATACGCCCAATGACTCCACGTTAAATGCCCGCTATACTCCAAGTGCCGCAGAAATTTCGGCAGGCTCAGCCACATTGACGTTGTCTTCAACGATTAATAGTCCGGGAGAAGGACTACTATGCTATGATCATTTTCAGCAAGATTCGATGTTTCATCTGGGAACTGCGGCCAACACGGTAACCGGTTTTCAAAATTATAGCGGAGCAGATATTGTGGCTATGGGCTTTGACACCACAAGCAGAACTATTTTTGCATTTACTGCAATCGGTAATGCATTCAAATTATACGCAATAGATATGGTTACTTGTTCCACATTGTTAATCAACGATTATTTTGGATCAGGTGAAGCTTATTTTGCCGCAGATTATGATAATAAAAACGGTATTCTCTATGCGATAGGCGTGCCTGTTTTTAACGTAAGTGGTGCCCAGATTTTGTACAGCGTAAACACCAAGAACGGTAATTTAACCACTATTGGTCCCTTGGGATTGACTGCCAATAGCCAGGCATCTTTAAGTTATTTACAAGGAGATGGAATCAACGGACTAGCGTATGACCCCAGCACGGATGTCTTATATGGCATATCTCATAACAACGATTTGTATTCGATAAGTACATCTAGCGGTTTGGCCACGTTTGTGGGTATTGTAGGTGTCACATCGATCAGGGGAATGGGCTACGATTATAATTCCAATTCACTATGGGGAGTTGTCTCAACTCAAAATCTTGTGCAGATTGATAAGGCCAGCGGAGCTACAATCTCCTGGACTGCCGGCGGAAACTTTAGTTTTGTTTCTGCTGCCACCTATGTACCATCTGATTTTATGCAAGTACCTCTTTGTGAGGATACGATGAGAATAACCATTGAAAAACCCTCAGCTATAGCTTCCAACGATACGCTCATTTGTGCCGGCGATATGGTTCAGCTGAACGCTGCCGGTGGTACTCTTTTTACCTGGTCGCCGGGAATTGGTCTTAGTGATACTGCAATAGCCAATCCAAATGCCTCTCCTGATACATCCACCCTTTATACGGTGATTGTTTCAAACGGCAGTTGTGAAGACACAGCATTTGTTACTATAACTGTTAATCCACTTCCTGTTGCGAATGCAGGCGCCAATGTTACTATAACTATTGGATCTGATACTGTACTGATAGCGACCGGTGGAGGAAATTATTCGTGGAGTCCTTCAACTGGATTAAGTTGTACAGATTGTCCAAACCCTACTGCTAACCCGGTTGTTACCACAACCTATACTGTTGTAGTAACAGATGCATTTGGGTGCACCAAAACAGATAGTGTAACGGTGTTCGTGGATGATGCCCAACCCTGTGGCCTGGCTTCTTTGTTCATCCCTAACGCATTCACCCCTAATGGCGATAGTCAAAATGATGTTTTAAAAATATTCGGGGAAGGATTTGTAGTCAACAAGTTCATTATCTATGATCGGTGGGGCGAACAAGTATTCAGTGCACAAGGAAATGACATAGATTGGGATGGAAGATATCGCGGCGAATTCCTCAATGCCGGGGTATTTGCCTATTATTTGGAACTTCTTTGTCCAAATAATGAAGTGATCATCCGGCAAGGGGATATTACCTTGATACGCTAGTTAGGTCGGCATATATCTGATACTCTCATTATTTTTTCCTTAGAGAAAAAAAGCGCAAATTTGCACTGGAAAATATCTGAGAATCGTTATATATAAACCATTGCAGCATTCCAATTCCAAAAACTCTTTTTATCATCCATTTAATATATTTTTTATGAAAGGTTTACTGAATTTGGTGAATATTATCGCGTTTATATTGATTGCAAATATAACGGTAGCACAATGCTTGTTAAAAGAAGTACCTCTCCAAAACAAAATCAATCAAGCAAGTGTTATCATTGAAGGTAGAGTAGTAGCGCAGAGTTGTTTTTGGAACAATGCACATAATAGAATTTACACTGCTAACGAGATTGCGATTTTTAAACTTTTCAAAGGAAATATGAAAGGTAATAAGATAATCCTTATTACGCACGGAGGCATTGTTGGAAATCAAATGGAAAGAGTATCTGACGGACTTGAACTATCTATAGGCGATGTCGGAGTATTTTTTACCAATAGTTCAAATATAAACGCAAGCAGTCCTGCGTTAACAGGTGGAATGAATGTGGTGGCTGCAAATAAGATACAGAGTTTCGCAAAATATGATAAGAGGTCAGGTACGGCAAGAGATCCTTTTAAAACGTACCAAAATATTCAAAATGACCTCCACCAGGTGATCCAGACTCAACTGGGTAATCAGTTCGTGAAAATTAAAAAGTATAAACTTCCTGAACCCATGAAATCTCTCAAATCAGGTGCTGTGCCGGTGATCACATCGTTTACACCTGATAGTGTTACAGCCGGAAATAAGATGATGATCACGATTAATGGTTCTGATTTTGAGGCTACTCAGGGAACAGGAGTTGTGTCGTTTGCCAACCCTGATGATGGCGGAGCCACTTTTAATTCAATTGATTCGCCTCAGCATTATATTTCCTGGTCGGATACGAAGATCGAAATGTATGTTGCAAATTTGAAGGAAGGTTCAAATAATATGCGTTCCGGTTCCGGCGTGATTAAAGTGACTAATGCTTCCGGTTCTACCGGTACAAGTGGCGGTTCGGTTTACGTAAAATATGGAAGGTTTGAAATATATAGCAGTGGAAATTTAAAAGAAACAGATCATGTTGACAAGGATGGGAATGGGGGGTATATCTTCCGCCAGAACCCGGTCTTTTCTGCTGTCTCTGGTAGGACAGATGCGATCACCCGGGCCATTGAAACCTGGAGATGCAAATCTTTTATCAACTGGGAAATAGGAACAGATACATCAGTTGCGGTTGATGTAAATGATGATGTAAGTATTATACTATGGAAAACAACTACCGGTTCACTGGCCTACGCCAGATCTTATTGGTCCGGTTGCTGGAACGGTTCAAGTTTTGATTGGTACGTTGATGAAGTGGATATTGTAACAGATAGCACTTTCACCTGGAATAACGGCCCGGCCGCACCGGCGGGAGGCGAATACGATCTGGAATCGGTTATGTTACACGAATTGGGACACGGCCATCAACTTGGGCATGTTAATCAGAGCACTGATGTCATGTATTATTCGATAAGTTCAGGTACATCCAGAAGAACCCTTACTGCAGATGATTCATTGGGTGGTAACTATATTGTTGGTATGAGTGTGTTAGCGAATGCCTGTGGTCCCTCACCTATGACGGCCTTAAATTTAGGTAATTGCACTTTCTGCGTAACTCCTCCCACATTAGGAATTGTTGGCACTGATGTAAAATGTAATGGCGGTAGTGATGGTGATGCGGACCTAACGCCTACTGGTGGAACGTCACCGTTCACCTATGTATGGTCTAATGCGGCAACAACCGAGGATATCAGTGGATTAGTGATAGGAACATACATTGTTACAGTTACGGATAGTGCAGGATGCACTGTGAATGATACTATAACGATAACACAGCCTTCAGCAATTATAACCTCTGTAATAGATACGAGCGTAAGTTGTAATGGAGGATCGGATGGTATAGCCGACCTCACTGTTTCAGGAGGTACTCCTGGATACACCTATTTATGGTCAACAACTGCAACAACAGAAGATGTTTCAGGATTAGGGGTTGGGACACACACCGTTGTCGTGACCGATGCGAATGCCTGTACAAAGAATGATTCAGCTGTCATAACCGAACCGGCAGCGTTAAGCAGTTCCGATACAACCACCAATGTGAGCTGTAATGGTGGAAGCGATGGGGCAGTAGATCTGACTCCTTCGGGCGGAACGACGGGGTACACCTATTTATGGTCAAATACTGCTACAACGCAGGATATTTCCGGCTTGATCGCCGGGACCTATACTGTTGTTATAACGGATGCTTATGGCTGCACTTATAACGACACAGCGGTGATTACTCAACCTACAGTATTGGGGACTTCGATTTCCGGTACAGATGCTATATGTAATGGTGGAAGTACGGGATCAGTGGATCTAACGGTTAGTGGAGGAACACCTGCGTATTCATATTTATGGTCGAACAGTTCTACACTCGAAGATCCGGCAGGTCTGACGGCGGGAACTTATACGATAACTGTTACAGATGCCAATGGTTGTACAATTATGGATACTGTGATCATAGGACAACCTTCAGCCATAACTGTAACCTTCTCAAAAACGGATGCATCATGCAGTGGTATAAAGGATGGAACAGCCACAGCTACAGGTGCCGGGGGCACACCGGGTTATACGTATTTGTGGAATTCTAGTCCGCCACAAAGTACACAGACTGCCACAGGTTTGGGTGCCGGAACATATACCGTGACGGTTACAGATACAAATGGATGTACTACAATGGATAGCGTAACCATAAACAATATTGTCTCTCTCACCTCCGGCATGACTGTTAAGAATGCTTTATGCAATGGTGATTCAAATGGAACTGCAACTGTGACGGTCGCAGGCGGTACAGGGACGTTAACATATTTATGGAACTCCAGTCCACCGCAGAGTACGCAAACTGTAACAGGACTGCTTGCCGGAACGTACAGTGTGACGGTTACAGATAGTTTGGGTTGCACAATTACTGATATGGCAACGGTTACAGAACCGGATGTAATTCAAATTTTTACGAGTACCACTCCAGCCACCCAAGGACAGTCAGATGGTACTGCTACTGTGGATTCAGTAACGGGCGGAACATCTCCTTTCACATATTTATGGAGTAACTCACAAACGACGCAAACAGCAACGGGACTGGGTGTTGGAAGTTATACGGTGGTAGTTACCGATTCAAATGGATGTGTGGACAGCGCGACCGTTACAATTACCGAATTGACTGATATTGCTGATATCTCAAGAATTCCTATTGTGACTATATATCCAAATCCGGTTGAAGATCAATTATTTCTAGTGGTCATGGGCGAGTCAGGACATGAAATAGAACTGAATCTGGTAAACATCTTAGGAGAAAATGTGGGCACTGAAAAAGTTAAATTAACAGGAAGCAGTCCACAAATGGTTGATGTTTCGAATTTGCCCGGAGGAATTTATTTTATCAGGATTCATGAGATCGGGTCCGTCGCCAAGTTTATTAAAGCAAATTAATCCGGATCGGAGATCCTAAGCAACCTGCTCGGTGCTCTCAGTTTGTGGATCCGTCTCAACCTCTTTGATTTTCCTAAAGTCAACAGGTACAATACGGGAAACACCCTCCTCGGTCATTGTCACACCATAGATGAGGTCAACCGCACTAATGGTAGTTTTGTTATGAGTGATGATCGTGAATTGAGATTCATTTGAGAACTTTCTGATGATATTATTGAATTTTTCAATGTTGAGATCATCCAATGGTGCATCTACTTCATCAAATATACAGAACGGCGCAGGTTTCAATAGGTAAAGACCGAAGAGCAGTGCAATCGCAGTCAGCGCTTTTTCACCCCCGGAAAGCTGGTTAATGCTCAATGGTTTTTTACCCTTAGGTTTTGCAATGATGTCTATCGCAGAATCCAATGGATTATCCGGATCCTTCAGAATCAGATCACAGTCATCTTCTTCTGTAAACAAACTTCTGAATACATCAATAAAATGACCTCTTGCAAGTTCGAATGTTTCAACAAACTTTTCCTTGGCTTTATCGTCAATTTCCTGAATAGTCTCCATGAGTGAGTCTTTGGCATCGAGTAGGTCTTGTTTTTGTGTTGTAATAAAGTCACTTCGTTCCTTGATCTCATCGTATGCCTCAATCGCCATCGAGTTTATTTCACCGTAGTTATCGATTCGATGTTTCAGATTATCTACCTTTTCGGTTAATTCCTCGTCATTGATTACCTCGTCTGAATGCGCATCCGCGGATTCAGCTTCCTTCAGACCTTGTTCTATCATAGAATTCAAATCCACATTGAACTCAACCCTCAATCGTTCTTTGAGTGAGTTTAACTCAATCTTTAGATCAGTGATCTTTTCCTTAATGCCATCGAGCAATTCTTCACTCGCATCCTTGTTTTGTCTTAACTCTCGGATTTTATCTTCCAGTTCTTTGATCGTCCCTTTGGTTTGATAGTAAGCTGCCTCGTCTTTGTTGAGTGCTTCCTCCAGTTTTTCTTTCTTTTCATATGATCCAAAAAGAGACTTTTCGTTCTGTCCCAGACTTATTGTAAGCTCTTGAATCAGTTTTTGAGTAAGTTCGTTTTCTTCCTTATTTGTATTTAGCTCTTCTTCTAAAGAACCAATCTCGGAGTTATTATAACTTATTTCCCTTGTTATATCGTTGTACTTATTTTGTTCTTGATGAAATAGCGTATTAACCGCATTGAATTCTTCTGTTTCTTTATTGAGTGCGTAGTTAATTGTGTTAAATTTCTCCTGAGCCTCACTCAGCTCGTGATCCAGTTTCGACTTTTCTAATTGAACTTCTTCGAACATGGGTTCGAGTTCTTTGTTTTCCTTGAGCAGCGATTCTATCTGAGTTTTAATTTGCTTCTTTTGTTCTTCCAAATCCTGCCAGTAATTTTGAACATGCTCAACCTTTGCAGCCAGGGAAACCTGCTGATTGTTAAGAGAATCAAGTTTAGCTCTTTCATTCTCCAAATTATCTGACGCTAAAAGGGTATTCAGGCCTGCTTGTTCAGTTTTCAGTGAGTTTAGCTGAGAACTTAGCTTATCATTTTGATTTGATAATAGATCAACCTGTTCTTTCAGTACCTCAAGATTTTTAGCCCTGCCTAATTTTTTACCGGTAAATAGTCCCACCGAACCGCCGGATAAAGCGTAAGCTGTCCTGCTAAATTGACCACTTTGTGTGATAAAGAATTTTCCTTTATGTAAGGCATCCTTATTATTTAGCAGCTCTTTAAAACTGATCTTCTCCTCTTCTACCAGATAAACTTTATCCAATAAAAATGAGATCAGCCTGGTGTGCTTCTCATCAGTAGTAACGACATTTAAGGCTGGAGTACAATGTTCTATGTCTTGTGATGAAACAGTTTGGTAGTTCACAAATTCATCCATGATGAAGAAATTAGCCCGTCCTTTGGATGATTCTTTTAAGAGCTGCACCGCCTGAATTGCTTCTCCAAAATTGGATACGATATAGTAATTCAGATAAGGTTCAAGAAAATTCTCTATCGCTGCCTTATATTTATCTTCAGTTACGATGATGTCTGAAAGCAGGGGAGCTTCTTTGATTGTGGGAGAATTTTTTTTGAGGAACTTGATTGATTCAGGAAATCCTTCAAGATTTTCTACCATGCTTTTGGTCAAATCATATTCATGACGGGTGGCGTCCAGTTTCCTTTGAATTTCCTGAAACTCAGTGGTTGTCATTTCTATTTTTGCTTCCACCGATCCTATCTTATCATTTAATTGGTCTTCCTCACTTTTTAGCTGATTCACTTTGTCTTCTTGTACACGGATCTGCTCATTAACAAGCTGCAGTGCTTCTTGATTGGTTTTCAACGTATTGGCATCATCTACGTTGCTGTTGCCCGAGAGATTGGTTTGCTCTAAGGTCTGAATCCTCGTTTTGTTGATCGTAAGATTACTCTCTGTCTTATGAATTTGATCCACCAGATCCTGAATAAGTTTTTGGTTAGAGTCCACCTTTGACTTCAGCGTTTCGTGCTTTGTCCTGGTTTCGCTCAATTTTTCCTTTAGCTGATCAGATTCTTGCTGCTTCTGCTTAAGGTTGCTTTGAGCTGATTGCTCCATCTCATTCAGGTGATTCAGTCGTGCTCTGAGCTCTCCAACCGAGTTTGTTGCGTTAGTGGATTTAGCTTCAAGTGTATTGATCTTCTCTTCAGATAGTCGTCTTTGTTGCTCGTCTAATTGCTTTCTGTTTTGGAGTTCGTTTATCTCAGACTCCATCTTATTATATTCCTTCTGTGATGCAGAGAGTTGTTGTTCTTTTTCAATGGAGTCATTCTTCAATTTAGCCACCTCGGCCTCAATTGATTCAATTTTTGTGATGATAGAAACCTTATGATCTCCTTCCGCTTTTTCCTGCACAGCGAGATCACTGAATGATTTATTGTAAGATTTAAGTTTTACAGACACCAACTGAATACTCAACTCTTTATATTTCTCTTTTATCTTATTATATCTGTCTGCCTTACGTGCCTGTTGTTCCAGCGATTTTAGGTTTGCATCAATTTCATACAAAAGATCATTGATCCTGATTAGGTTATCTTCGGTGTTCGAGAGTTTATTCAGGGTCTCTTGCTTACGCTTTTTGTATTTAACTATTCCGGCAGCCTGTTCAAACAATCGACTTCGGGCGCCATCCTTATCCTCCAAAATTTGGTCAATCATATTCAACTCAATGATGGCGTAAGAATCAGAGCCTATTCCTGTATCCATCAATAGAGCCGTAATGTCTTTTAAGCGGCAGAGGGTATTGTTGATTCTATACTCACTCTCTTCATTTCTAAATAACCTTCTGGTGATAGTAACATCTTTGTATTCAATGGGCAGGATGTTCTTGGTATTTTCAAAAGTGATTGAGACTTCAGCAAGGTTGGAAGATTTTCTATTTTTGGAGCCGTTGAAGATGACATTCTCCATTTTTCCGGAACGGAGCAATCTGGATCGCTGTTCCCCCAGAACCCAACGAATCGCATCGACCACATTAGACTTACCACAACCATTCGGTCCGACGATACCTGTAACATCTTCGTCGAAATTGATAAGGGTTCTGTCAGCGAAGCTTTTAAACCCTTTTATCTCAAGTGTTTTTAGTCGCAATTTATCTTGTTTGAGGTCGTTTTAGAATTTGCGCAAAGTAGCCAATAAAGCAGTAATATCAATCGTTACAAAGGGTAAGTTATAAACAAGGAATTATACTTGAAATGTTGATAATTACCCAGCATTTCTTAGTAAAAACTTAGTAAAATTCGCAGCAAAGTAATTTCATATATTCATCTTCATACTGTTCGTATAAGTAAAAGAGTTTTGTTGATGCTTGTCCTATGCGTCTGATCTACCGTTATATCCATTTGGTTCTAATTTTTTTGCTATTGGACTGTAGTCTCGGTTATACACAGCAAACGGGAGGAGGTGAGAATGTCAGGCCAAAAACTAATCTTCGCTACAAGGCTATCCCCACCAATGTAGATTCCGTCAAGCTTGATTCCCTCACAATAATTCCCGGTTCTTTGATTCTGGAAAACAAGGAATTGTCAGAGATCATCAGCCTTGACAGTTACAGGCTGGACTCTGCTGGCAATACCCTCATTTGGATACATAAACCGAATGTAGACAGTGTGGAAGCCACATACCGTATTTTTCCCTATGATTTTCATGCTACTTTCTTCCATCGTGATATCAATAAACTAATTGATGAGGAAGGGAAATATTTTGAACCTTACACTGATTTTTTTGATGGCAATCAACCGCTAACTGATTTTGGAAATTTAAGTTGGAATGGAAGCATTGCGCGGGGAATATCTTTTGGTAACAGCCAGGATGTGGTTGTCAATTCCCAGCTTAATCTACAAATATCAGGCATGCTTACAGATGACATAGAAGTTGTGGCAGCTATTACAGACGAGAATATTCCGTTTCAACCTCAGGGAAATACCCAGCAGCTGCAAGAGTTTGACCGAGTATTTATTCAGCTGAATCGTAACCAAACCTCGGTCACTTTTGGAGATATCTACAGTCGAGCGGAGAAGAGCTATTTCATGCGATTTAATAAAAAGGCTCAGGGAGCTACCTTTTCAAATTTGGGTATTATAAATGACAAAACCGGGTTATTTACAAGTGCAACAATCTCAATAGCGAAAGGAAAATTTGCAAAAAATACCTTTGATGGACAGGAGGGTAACCAAGGCCCATTCAGGCTTACAGGATTAAATGGAGAAACCTTCATCATTATCCTGGCCGGGACGGAAAAGGTATTTATTGATGGCAAGGAAATGAAGCGGGGAACGGAGTATGATTATGTTATCGACTATAACATGGGCGAGGTGACCTTCACTCCGAACAAGTTAATTACAAAGGATTCGCGAATCGCAATCGAGTTTGAATATTCCGAACAGAACTATTTGAGAACAGTTAGCCATGTGAGAACGGAGATTCGAAAAGAAAATATAACATGGAAGTTAAACGTATACAGCGAGCAGGACCATAAAAATCAACCGGTGCAACTCACATTGGACTCGGATGAGAAGAATCTGCTTTCAGGAATTGGTGATAAATTACAGTTAGCGTCCTTACCCAGCATAGATTCGCTTGCTTTTGATCCATTGAGGATACAATATAAATTAGTCGATACTACGGTTAATAGCACCTTTTATGATTCAGTATTTGTTTATTCAACGAGCAAAGACAGTGCATATTACGTGCTGAACTTTACCCAGGTTGGAGCAGGAAACGGGAACTATATTTTAGCTCAATCTGAGGCGAATGGAAAAGTTTATATGTGGGTTGCACCAGTTAATGGGATATTACAAGGATCGTACGAGCCGGTGGTTCTGCTGGTAACCCCCAAGAAAACACAGCTCGTCACTTTTGGGGCAGATTATAAAATCTCAAAAGTCAGCAACACTTCGTTTGAAGTAGCCCTGAGTAACAAGGATCTGAATACTTTTTCGACCATTGATGCCGGTGATGATGTTGGATTTGCAGGAAAGGCAAACTATTCCAGAGGAGTAAAATTAGGTAAGGCAGAAAAAGGAAATCCCGTACTTAGGACAAAAGCCGGTTATGAATACGTAAACAGAAATTTCAATCCTTTGGAAAGGTTTCGTAGCGTGGAATTTGAGCGTGATTGGAACTTAGGAGAAAGTTCTGTCGACGAGGATGATCATATTGGTTCTGCTTCCATTGGAATACTAAAACCGAAAATGGGAAGCATTGATTATAGTTTTTCAACTTTTATAAAAGGAAAAGATTATAATGGATTCAATCATCGGGTCAACGGATCCTATAATAAGAATGGATTCAGGATAGCAGGCGGAGGGTCTGTTTTAAATACTACCGGTTCTATTAATGAAAGTCGGTTTATCAGACCGAAAATTGATCTGTCTCAGAAGCTGCCTATCCTCAAGGGCCTGCGGCTGGGAGTGCGTGGAGAGCAGGAAAATAATCAGATCCATAAGACTAATAATGATACGTTGCTGGCAAGCAGCTTTAGGTTTGATGAGTTGGGCGCTTATCTTGTCACAGGTGATTCATCCAAGAACAATGTTAGTATCGACTTCAGACAAAGGATGGATTATCTTCCCTTAGACGGAAATCTTAGATTGTCATCCATAGGAAGAACTTTGAGTTTCATCAATCAAATTTCAACCAATAATAATAGTCAGCTGAAGTGGAACATAACTTATAGAGATCTCAACACAATCTATTTGGTAGATACTTCTGTTGGCGACAAAGGCAAGACTAACTCCATTATTGGACGGGCGGAGTATTTTGGAGTGATACTCAAAGGATTTATCAGAACAAATACGTTTTATCAAATTGACAGAGAGAGAGAACAAAAAAGGCAGTATGCGTATCTGGAAGTTTTGCCCGGTGAAGGTCAATATACCTGGCACGATTACAATAACGACAGTATTCAGACGCTTGATGAATTCGATCTGGCGCAGTTTGCTGATTCTGCAAACTTCAGAAAGATCCTCATCCCAACGAATGAATATCAAAATACTTTCGCAGTTCATTTAACTCAATCCCTGAATATTGAACCCAAAGCAATCTGGTATTCAAAGAAGGGATTCAAAAAATTTATTTCGAGGTTCGCTAGTTTTTCAACTTTGCAGATAAATAAAAAATCACTCGAGGATGGTAATAGTCTGCCTATTAATCCATTTGATTTGGATGTACTCGATAGCTCACTGATCACGCTCACCGCTATTGGTCGCAGCAGTCTGTTTTTTAACCGAAATAGCGGAAAATTCGGTGTAGAGATCAATTGGATCAATAGTAAAAACAAGGTATTACTGGTAAACGGTTTTGACAGCAGAACAAGAGATGAACAAAACCTAAAGCTTCGCTGGAATTTAGGCAAGTCGGTAACCAGCAGGTTCAATGCAAAAGTGGGTAATAAGATCAACAAATCCGGATTTTTTACAAATAAGGATTATAATTTAGTTTACTCAGAATATTCTCCCAAGATCACGTATCTTTTTAAAACAGCATTGAGAGTTTCATTGTCCTATGAATATCAGGATAAGAAGAATACACAAAAATATGAGAGTGAAGGATTGGGAGGGGAGACCTTATACAGTCATTTACTTAGTGTGGATATGAGATATGTTATTGTCTCTAAGAGTTCGATTAACATTCGCGCCTCACTTGTCAATATTAACTTTTCACCCGAGGCACAGAAAAATACTTCTGTGGCCTATGTGATGCTGGAAGGATTACAGCCGGGCAGTAATGGTCTTTGGTTTCTTACATGGGATAAAAAACTGGAGAACAACATGCAGATCACTTTGAATTATGAAGGAAGGAAATCGGCCAGTGCAAAGGCTGTTCATCTCGGGCGGGCGCAGGTTAGGTATATCTTTTGAGTTTGAAAGGCCCGTCTTATCTGCCAACCGGAGGGTACGGCGGGTAAAAGTATGAGAGTGAGAGTGAGTGTGGAAAAGCATGGTGCATGCATGGGCATGGAATGACCGAATTTTGAATATTAAGTTTTAAATTTTGAATTACCTGACCTTATCTCAGTTCGGTAATACGATCCGAAAAGTGGTTCCCTTATCTACAGTCGATTCCTTAACAAAGATCTTACCGTTGTGATAGTTTTCTATTATCCTTTTGCAGAGTGACAATCCCAGGCCCCAACCTCGTTGCCGGGTAGTGTAACCAGGCTTGAATACGGTTTTAAATTTTGATTTAGGTATGCCTTTTCCATCATCTTTCACGTCAATGATAACTTTCCCATTCTTTCGAGCCGGTGTAATCTGAATGGTTCCTTCATTACCTAATGCATTGAGTGCATTTTTCAGTAAGTTTTCTATTACCCAATCGAATAAGGGTGCGTTTAATTTTGCATTTAATACTTGTCCATTAGAGTTTACCTTAAAAGTCACCTTTTCTGAGCTTCGCTTTTTCAGATAGTTTACTGTGTTGGCAATTATCTTATTTACATTATGATCATCCAATACCGGTTTAGACCCTACTTTTGAAAAACGCTCCGTAATCTGCTCCAGGCGGCTAATGTCGTTTTCTATTTCACTTATCAGATCGTCTCTTTCTCCCGGTTCTGCGTTTTTGAACAGTTCAACCCAACCCAATAGTGAAGAAATAGGGGTTCCTAATTGATGAGCAGTTTCTTTAGCTAACCCGGTCCAAACCTTGTTTTGTTCCGCATTTCTCGCGGCATTGAAGGCGAGATAAGCTATCAAAAGAAACAAAGTGATTATTCCCCATTGCGCATACGGATAATATTTGAGCATGGTGAGGAGGTCAGAATCCTTATAATAGATAAAATTCTTAGTGTCATTGCCCAGGTCTATTTCAATTCGTTCCTTCTGCGCTTTCATGATCTTTAATTGCCTGGGCAGGTATTCGGATTTACTGGCAATCTTTGCGGAGTCAAGATTTCTAAAGTTCAGAATATTATCTTCTCCATCAGTAAGGATTATCGGAACGGTTTCGTTGAGCTCAATGATTTGAAATAAGAAAGCAAAGTTCGCGTCTTCTGCTGCATCATCTGCAGTTGTAATGACCAATGACGTTGCATCGGCCCATAGCTGCACATTTTTTCTCTCCTCTTCAGAGATTCTTTGGACCAGTTTGTTGGTATACCACAATGAACCGGCAACGATCATCGTTGCCGAGATCATCAGAAATAGTTTCCATTTATCTTTAAAGTCATAAATGGTCATGAAATCTTCGATTTAAGCACTAACATAATATACAATTTTATCTCTAATTTTGTTTTTTTAAGAATAAATCAGGATACTAATCGGGTTCTTTCTCATCTTTACCCCAATCTATAAATTCAGCTTCTTCCTCCTCTTCCCAATCTTCGATAACCGGTATATCAGGTTTGTTTGAAAATTCATCCTTAAATATCTGTATTACTTCAGCCTTTTCATCTTTGAAGTCCTGCTTGATCTTTTCATTTACTGTCTTTCTATCATATCTGATCTTCAAGTCATCTATCGGTCCGGTCATGGTGAGGTAGATCTTAATCCCGCCTTCTTTGTCATCCTCTATTTCATCTTTATTATTTTTGTTTCTTTTGAATTTACTTGCGATCACCGAGCGAAGTCTGATCTTAACCTTATAATCAATGACATTATCAAAACCGTGATCACCGGCAATTGTAAGATTGATTGCAGATGATTTAATATCCATTGCGGGGATATGAACTTTTTTATTTTCGATCACTATCGTATTTTCAAGTTTAGAAAATCGAATGTGCTTCAGGGCATCAATGTTGATAAAAGCTGAAATCCTCTCAATTGGTTCAAATCCCACGAGCTCCCCATTATCTACGCTTACGACAGCGAAAACATAAAGATCTTCCTCCTTAACCATATAGTAGTTTTGCAAGCCCGAACCCGCACCTTGTTTTTTAATCAGTGTAGAGCTGATATATGCAGCTGCATCCAATTTTCCCTCCAGGTGTTCACGGGTAATCATGGATTGACCAAAATTGCCGCATTGGTAAAATAGCTGATCTATATCAACTTGTTTGGCGGTGATGTTGGTGTTGAAGGTTATGTCATCTATGTTTGTCACATTTACAATGCTGTTTATTTCAATCCGGCCATTCATGGTGTTCATGTCAAGTTTCTTGACATTGAAAATTTGGTTTACATAATCCATTTCCAATTCTACATCATCACCTAGAAAATCACGGTACACAACCTGTTCTACATTTGCTGTTAAATTAAGTGTAGCGTTGGCGGGCAAGACGAGCGGGGTATGGGTGTCAGTAATTGCAGTTTTCTTCTTGGGAAATAGTTTATTTATATCAATATATGGAGATCGGATATTTGCTGTCATCATCAATTGTTTCGTGGCCGTAGCTTGCCCATCAGGGGATGAAATAAGATATGCTAAAAAATTTGATATGGTGGATTCAAGTTGCAGTTCAGTGTTGTTAAGCGTTCCCGCTACATGAGTTACAATTAAATTCTGGCCGCGCAACTCAAAATCTCCATTAATATCTTCAAAACGGACGTATTGATCTGATAAATGCAGCGTCAAGCCTTCTGCTTTGATTACTCCATTGGCTGTCATATCCGCAACCTTGTATTTATTACCATTATTAATCAACCTCAATTCTAAATCCAACCTATTAGTCGCCAAGCTACCACCAAGCGACTCAACACCGTATTGTTTTACACTTTTCAGAATGCTTCGGAGGTTAAGTTTTCCTTCGATACGGCAGGATATTTTCGGACTTAAAAACTCATTCACGGTCAATAATGTTAGCTTAAAATGATTTCTATCCACATCAAACGTCGCATCTGTCACTTTTATGGAGGAGCTATTTTTTCCTTTATTGCCATTATCGAGAAAACTGAATTTCATTTTCAGGTTTTTCAATGGATGATCCATGGCGAGCAGTACAATTTTCGCACCTGTAACCTCCATTGTCAGATCAACTTTGGGTTGTTTTCCTTTAGAAAATCCTCCACT
The DNA here is from genome assembly GCA_022573915.1 of Bacteroidota bacterium. Classification (GTDB taxonomy): domain Bacteria; phylum Bacteroidota; class Bacteroidia; order Chitinophagales; family JACZTA01; genus JACZTA01. The sequence goes on from JACZTA010000023.1 coordinate 20,341, forward strand.
TATCTGGCATGAGAGATTTCCTTTTCCCGTCATATTCAACTCACCCAATTGTGAAGCTAAACTTCCTGATGTCAGGTTGGCTAGCTCTTCCAGTTTCAAGCCCTCAGAATTTGTTTGAAGATCGACGGTCTTTGTGTGCTCACTGTATTGCACTTCTCCTTGGAATGTAAATCTTGATCGACCATGTGTAATCGATGTTTCCGTGAATTTGAATATTTGTTCTTTGGGGTCAAAGTGAAAATGAGTCACGATACGGCAATCTTTATCGTCCAAATAATTCTCACCTTTCATGTTTAATCTCTCGGATCTGACTTCTCCCACGACCACCAGG
>JACZTA010000023.1:20681-22421 GCA_022573915.1 Bacteroidota bacterium
ATTGAATAAATAATCATGCAGAGGTGGATTCCCCTCATTTACGTTCATGCGGTTCACGTATCGGAATGTTGAATTTTTAATTTTTACTTTTTCCAGAACCACAGAAAAACTGGTATCAACCTCTTCTTTTATCTTAAAGATTGTAAAATTTATGGCACCGGATTCGTTGATGATCATATTGATCTCTGCATTGTTTATGACAATTCGTTGCATGTCATAGTTCCTCCTGATTACATCTCTTAAATCGAATAATATAGATACTTCCTTAGCCTTAAAAAACTCTTCTTGATCAGCTACTGTCCCGGTAATCACCACATCCTGAAGGGATAATGAAGCAAAAGGAAAATTCTTCCATAATTTGATGCCCACGTGACCGTTTATCTGTATTTCAGAATTGAGCTGATCCGCTGCCTTGCCCAGGAAGTAGGCTTTGATTTCTTCCTTTTTTGAGCGCACGAGGATGAATCCTGTAAGCGCTATTATAGCGATCAGAAGGGCAAGGATAATTGATATAATCTTAAGAATGCGCATGAGCCCAATCAAAACTAGTTTAGATATATTTCATGATCCCGGAATCACCTGGCAAGTTGTCAACCTGAATCTGAGTAAATAGGACAGTGTTTAGCTTAACGCTCAAATGCGCATGAAAAGTTTATGCCAAAATAGGGGCTAGCTTTGATAAGAGGCTGATTAATCTTATTTTTGCCCCTCATTTGATTTTGGGTGACTAATAATGCCGGTACTCATTATCGGGCGATTAACTCAGCTGGTTCAGAGTGCCACCCTTACAAGGTGGAAGTCACAGGTTCGAATCCTGTATCGCCCACACAAGCCTGATTCTTCAATTGGGCTTTTTTATTAGGGTAAGCATGTGACAAGTTACTTGGAGAGTTACTCCTAAAATGCGGTATCTGCCCGGCAGAGGGCCGTCGGGGCCTCCAACCTCCTCCCCAGAGTAAAGTTAGCCAATAATGAATTTCCTGTCAATACAAAATGAGTAGGTGTTGGCTCATTTTTTAAACCACGAGTCATTATAAGATTTCTCGATCAAGAAATTGATATTCCCTAAATTTCCAATTGAATTATACATCACCGCGACTTCAACGTTGTTTGGAAAAATGTACCAGCAGGATCTCATGCCTGCTGGATTGGACATTGAATAAGGAGAACCTGTCCAACCAAGTGCTCCATTATGGTTGTAATAGGTTCCATGATCCGGGTTAGATATGGAATAGCAGCCTAAAAGATTGTTAAACATGAGGTCTCTTTGAGTGCTCGAAAGTAGTTTAGTAGTATGTTGCAGGTGAGAGATCAACCATCCAACATCCACAATGGATAAATTCCATGTCGCTGCTCCTGTTTTCAGCCGTTCGTCACCTACGTCAACACCTATGCCGACGTCAAAGCCGAGAGTGACATCTGCTGCACCTCGAGCAATGCCACCGCGGTCGTGGAATCGCTCGGTGTGGATACGGTGATCTTTCTTCCCGATGAGTACCTGGCGCGTAATGTGGCCCGCGAATCGGGCAAGCACATCATTTTCCCCACCCTGAAGGGGGGAGAAGATAGCGAGCTTGATTACCAGATGATTGGTTGGCACGGTCGCTGCGAGGTGCACGAAAAATTCACCGTAGCGGATATTGAGAATGTGCGCAGCCAGTTCCCGGAGGTTGTCATCCTGGCGCATCCGGAATGCAGCCCGGAAGTGGTTGATGCATCTGATTTTTCCGGCAGCACCAG
>JACZTA010000024.1 GCA_022573915.1 Bacteroidota bacterium
GCTCCGATTACAGACAACGTGCTGGTGCTGGTGCATGCACTTCCCGATGCCAACGCAGGGCCTGATGATAGTATTACTACCGGGTCATTCATTCAATTGGTTGCCACAGGAGGGGTTCAATATACATGGGCACCATCTTCAGGACTGGATAATTCCGGCATATACAATCCACTTGCGGGACCCAATGCCACCACGACTTACACGGTCACCGTTATTGATGTTTATGAATGTGTAAATAGTGACGAGATGACACTCACAGTTATTATCCCGTCTTTCTGGATACCCAATGCCTTCACGCCTGACGAAAACACCAATAATATTCTTTATGTGAGAGGCGAAGGTATAAATGACTTTGAATTTACGGTGGTAAATCGTTGGGGGCAAACGGTCTTTTACTCTAAAGATATGAGTCAGGGATGGGACGGTACACAACAACTATCCGGCGAACCAGCACCTAAAGGCGCTTATGTATATATTATAAAAGGAACAAAGTCCAATAGCGAACCCGTAAATATGAACGGACTTGTTAACCTAATCAGATAATTCTTTCAGAACGAAATAAATAATAGACTATGAAAAATTTAAATCTTTGTCTAAGGTTATTCTCGATTACAGCGATCCTATTGTTTTTCATGCAGAATATTAATGCACAGGATGCCCGGAATTCTCAGTCGTTCTATTCCAACCCGCTAAAAGTGAATCCCGCAATAATGGGAATGAACACCGATCTCAAAGCGATTGTGAATTATCGCACCCAATGGGGCAGTGTTGGCGAGGGGTATACTACTTCTAACTTCACCGGTATCTATCCCCTTTATTTAAAAGATAGCGAGTATAAACTCGATTTAGGATTCAATGTATTGAGCGATAAAGCAGCAGCATTTAGCACATTGGATATTTCCATGGCAATTGGTTATAATCTGCAAGTTTCCAATTCCGGTTTTTTAAGTTTATCGCTATCGGGCGGTTTAATTCAGAAATCTCTCGATGCAACCAATCTCAATTTTGATGATCAATATGTTCTGGGAATGTTTGATGCTTCCAATCCCACAAATGCTAACATAGCTAGCGATGTGGTAAGCTACCCGTCCATAGGATTTGGATTGATGTGGTATTTCAATCCTCCACAGGAAGATGCTATGCTTAATGCCTATATCGGGGTCTCGGGCTATCATCTCAATGAGCCCAATGAAACCATGCTTGGGACGACAGGAGTGCTTCCCAAAAGAATCTCGTATCAGGGTGGATTAAAAATATTAGGCGAAGGCAATCTAAATTTTACTCCAAATTTTATTGTGACTACCCAAAGTGGTTCAGAAGAAGTTGCTGCAGGCTTATATGTAGACTACGTCCTTAATGAATCCTCCAAATTGGTTTTAGGATCCTGGTACAGGAAAAATGATGCTTATGCTGTGATGCTGGCATTTGACCATAAGAGTTTTTTTATTGGATACAGCTACGACATCACTACATCCCAGATCAGTAGTTCAATAACCGGCCTGAACACGCATGAAATCACATTGAGCTATAAAATGAACATGGCGGAAAAGAAGGGTGTGGAGGCTAATAAGAGTTTGTTTTAAATTAATTTGGATTAAATAAATTCCTGTTATCTCAAGTCTTTCCGATTTCCCGTTGATGCGCGTACGCCGTTGTCGCATAAATTTGTAAAGCGTGCCACATTAAACTATGCTCAAGGATCAGATGTCTCAAGCCTTCCCTACTTTCGGCAGACAGGAGTCGGGTGACTTAAAACAAGCCAAAACTCTAGACTTACTATGGAGTATTAAATCTTTTGTTAAATGATGACAACAGGGATGCTTCTCCGCCTTTTACCATTCTCACGTGGGCAAGTGGAAGTTCTATTAGCGCAATAAGGCAATTAAAAACTCGAACCATTCAAATTTCAAGATATACATATAGTTCATCCAGCAGACTATCTCATTACAATCACTTTTCTTGTACCCGCCCGTTCATTATCGAACCTCAATAAGAACAAATAAAGCCCATCTTGCATTTCTATGGTATTCAGTCCAAAATTATTCATTCCGTTTTGGAGTAGAATGGATTTTACCACTTGACCCTGGTAATTGTAGATAAACAATGTAGGATGATGTACATCCTTAGGAACAAAAACTGAAATAATAGCTTCATCCGCAATAGGATGTGAATACACTAAAAGTGCAGTTTCGCTGTAGACATCATAGTGGGTATTTATGTTTGTGATGGTATCACATCCTTGGCCGCCGGGTAATAATGAATAGTCAAATACAAGCGAATTACACAAAGTATAGATTGCCCATGTACCGGCGGTATCTATAAATGTTGCGCCGCTTTCATAATAAACTTGGAATACCTGATACCCGAGACTTACTCCCTCGTCAAGAGTCCCACCGCTCTTAACATAGACAGTGGGATAATGATAAGCCCTTATCTCTACTTTAGCTCCCTTTTCAACAAAATATTTGTTTTGAATACTTTGGGAACCGCTATATATTAATTTTGCACCCGTACAAATCAAATAATCCTGCCCGGGTGAACCTGCATTCACCGGAATGGTAGTGTCTTGTTCAACAATAAGTGTCGGTATAGAAAAGTTGGAATCAGGAATAGTAACCGTGCACTGGGCTGATATATATTCGGCAGTACAGATAAATAAAATAAGGCCTGCCAGGAAAACGATGTAATAGGATTTTGTTTTCATGATAATCATTAATTTGTGTAATATGAAAATAAGGTATTTGTTTGATTCAACCAAATACATTCACCTGTCAGAAAGTCCGTAATCTCCCGACTACGGACGGCTAGATTCGGTTTTCTCTTCGTATTGAGGGGACTACGAAGCTGAATTCCGAAACTAATTCTTACGCGCTTCAGGATTTCTACTAAGTACACTTAGCAGGTGCTCATCCAAACCAATGGATGATGCTTCTTCCTGAATACTTTCCATCAACTTAGCGTGTTCCTTTTCATTTTTTACTTTGCTCAGATGCTTGCTCATCAAGTTCAATACCTGCTTGTCTTTAGCCTGCCATTCGGGTTGTCTATGTAGTTTTTGTTCTGTTAAAACACCCTGCAAATGAGGGTGCAAACCGCTATTTTTAGCGTGCATCGTAATGGCCCCTATAAGCTTATCATAAACCTTCTGTTCTTTTATGTTATCGATCTCTGATGTGAGGATCTTCAAGGTCGCTTTATGCCGCCTTCCTCTCAGATAAATATAGCCACCCACAATCAATAAAACCAGGGCTATACCACCCAGGACCCAAGCCAGGGATTTAAAATTTTTAACTGTTTTGTCTACGGTTTGGCCCGCGACACTTAACGTCCCCTCGATCTGACTCTTCAACTTGGTTTCATAATTCAAAGCTAATTCTGTGATCGCACTGCTAATAATTGAATCGATCAGAACCTGCAGTTGAGGACCTAATAATGTATCCCGCATTGCTGTTAGCTTATTGAGTGTTGAATCACCCAATAATTCATTCATAATATCGGCTACCAGAAGTTTTACCTTGGATCTCACCGGATCATCAAGAATTTCACCTAGTTTTATCTTCAGGGTTTCACTCAACCCTTCAATTCTCTGCATTAGCAGCATTTCGGTGTGTGGACTCAATGCACTGTCGATAGATTCTCTCAGCATTTCGTTAATAGAAACTTTTAATTGCGCCAGGATCTCTGCCAGCGCTGAATCAATTCGAACCAATGAAGTATCACTGGTCAGCCCATCTACCACTCCTTCCATTGTATTCTTACCAATTCTGTGGGTGAGGGTATCCAGATTTATGTCATATTCTTTTTCCAAACCGGTAGCGGCATCTACAATAACCCTATCCAACGGTTTAAATAGCACACATCCCGAAAAAAAGACCCCTATTAAAAGGAAAACAGCAATGAATGTTCTAATCATGATTGAGTTAATTAAGTAAAGATGAAAGTCCGAAAGTATCTGATAAATCTTGTTTAATCAAGAAAACATAAATATAATATATTCATCAAATATTTTTATAGCTCACAATTGTGCAGCCCCTCTGACTCATGATAACTATTAACAATTCTACATGAAAAGTCGAAGGATACAATTCACGAAATATTCAATTAAATGTCATTAATTTTGGCCAGTTCTTTAAGAAAATAAATCTTGGGAATATAGCAATATGTTTTTTGACAACTATTTGATTTTCATATATGTTACATTCTTTATAATTATTTACAATGCGGCAAAACTTATAGCTAAAAACAGAATTGTAAACAACGTAATACTCATAGGTGCCAATTTAATTATGCTTCTTACTTTGTTTAAAGAACATAGTTTAATAGTCATTGCCGTCATAAGTTTGCTGGTGTTTTTAACCGGTAAATTCCTTCAGAAGAGAAGTTCAAAAGCCTTATTGTCTATAGCTTTGGTTTTGATAATCTCCATGTTTTCCATTCGGAATTATCCCTACATTCAGGATTTGTTGTCGCAAGGATGGTTGTCCTTTCTAAATGAACCAATATTATCTGTTCAGAAAATTGGACTTTCCTATATTCTGTTCAGGTACGTGCATTGGATTATAGAATCTTATAAAAAAACCATTCACAACTCTGATTTTGTAACTTTTTTGAATTACATTTTCTTTTTTCCTTCAATTCTAGCCGGTCCAATCGATAAATACAATAACTTTCATTATTGGTTGGGAAACAAAAATGTAAAATATCACAGGTCATTATTCTTTGCAGGAATAACCAGGATTGTTATTGGAGCATTTAAAACGATAGGAATTGTCCCTCTCTTTATTCAATATGCTACCGACTACACAGAATTGATTCCCGATTTCGCGCCTTTAGCTGCGGTTTCCATTAGCTTACTGGCTTACTCGATGTACATCTATCTAAATTTTTCGGGTTATTGTGATATTGCCATAGGAACAGCATATTTGATAGGAATAAAAACTCCTGAAAATTTTAATAACCCCTATCTATCTATAAACTTATCTGAGTTTTGGAAACGCTGGCATATTACTTTTACAATGTTCCTGATGCTTTACGTATTCAAGCCTTTAATTAAGCTATACAACAAGTTATTTAACCCGAAATACAGGCTGCTCGTTACGGTACTTTGTTACTTGTCTACATTTCTAATCTGCGGACTTTGGCATGGAGATTCAATCAACTTTGTTTACTGGGGCCTATGGCATGGAGTGGGACTGGCGCTAAATAAGATTTGGACATTAAATGTAACTCCAAGGTTACCATTCAGGGAGACTATGGTTTATAAATTAATGAGCATTTTGGCCACATTTGTATTTGTAACGTTTGGCTGGGTTTTCTTCAACTATTCTTCGGAGGAATTGGCCGAAATATTCAAATTGATATTATGAACGTAATCCAGTCTTTTTATAAAACTAAGAACTTAGCCAATAGAGGTTTTTTCATCCTGGCTTCATTAGCGGTGTTATTATTGGCTGGCCGGTTATTAATTCCTGAATTTGAAGTAAAATCATTCGATAAACAGATCTATACTTTAAAAGGTATTGCTTTTAAATACAATGACAGGCAGTCGGTTTCTCATTTTTTACGATCAATAAAATTCAACAATGGCTACTTATGTTTAGGTACATCTGAGACTACGCAACGTGCCAATGGTAATTACCATAATTTTCTCAATAATGATCCTGAAATACCGAGCAGATTCTCACTCTTATATGGGGCCGGTCGAACCTGCGGAAAGCACATTCCCATGCTCCTGCATCATCGGGAAGAAGTCGATTCTCTGAAAATCATTTACATGATCAACCCGATATATTGGAGAACCGGCCATCATAATGGAAGACTTGAATATTGGAATCGATATAGCAACTACAGAATGTGCAAGAATGTAAAATTAACTCAAGAAGAACGGACAGCATATTTTCCTACTGTTGAAGACTTTTTCGATAAACTTAATTTGCTTCAAAAAGCAACGTCTTCACTTGAGTATTGGCTCAGAGAGAGTAGAAAAAATTATTTCCAAAATTTAAGATATTATTTCAATCCTGAAGAGTACGATAAGAAAATAAAATTCATACGTGAAAATAAAACTGACTTAACAAACTATGATATGTTTGGTCAAATAGATTACGAAAATATTGATACCACCTGGAATGTATTGCGTTCTTTGGTAGAGAAAAAATGGTTTAATCCTATAAATGAGAACGCTAATTATCGATTTGAAGAACTCAAATCCTTCATTGTTTTATGCCGTGACTTAGGTATAGAAGCGACATTTGTAATTGGCCCTTATAATGGCAGGTTTATTGAAAATAAAGATAAGGAGAGCCTGGAAGCTTATGTCACTACAATACAAAAAATCAAACAAATTCTAATCGAGGAAGAAGCTTCATATATTGATGCTACTGATATTTCATTTGTTATAGGTGCATTTAGGGACCATCAGCATCATTCAAGTTACGGAGCCTATTTAATCTACAATAAGATAAAACTACACCTTTATGAAAAAGATAGTATCTGATTTTTTCACAAATCTATTCTTATTAGCAATTCTTATATATTTATTAATGAGCGCCAGCGGAAAAGATATTGAATATCTATATGCAAATTTTTAACGGCCTCAGATACAGCCCATTAAAACCAGCGCAGATAAACTGCTTAAAATTTAACCAGTTTCCTCCCCACTATAAATCTTCCTTTTTCATCAAAGAATTTCACCAGATATATCCCGGTTTTCAAATGGTCTGTTTTGTAGTGATTCGAGGATGAAGTTAGAATGGTCTCATCGATTAAACTACCCGTCATATTGAAGATGGAGAGCTTTACAGGATGTATCAAGCCTTCAAAAGCAACTCCTTCATCATTAACAGGGTTAGGGATAATTGAGATCGAAGGTTTATAAGAAAGGTCTATAATTCCTGACGGTTTTTCACCCACGGGCAGAGACGGCGTAGTGCAACCACAATCCATTCCCACCTTCACGATGTACTCCCCTTCTTCTGTTTTGGTATAGGTTTGAGAGGTTGCTCCTGTGATAGGAAAGCCATTTTGATACCATTGGTAAGATGAAAATACTCCTGTCGAAAGAAGATTTCCAACGACGGTTATGACAGGAGGGTCCTGGATCGAATCCATGTATACGATTGCATTTGCTAATAACCTGTCGTTGTCGTTGGTTATTGCACTACCCGTACTAATCAGGCCCAGGTCTGTAAATGCATCCCCGTCCGCAATGATGAGGTCCAGGGTGATACAATCTATATACAATGTTGTCTCTCCAAAACCATCATCCGCCAAAACTACCGCGTCGCCATGACTAACAAAATAGCCTTGCGATCCTCCACCCTGATTTGCCTGGGTAACCATTCCAAACGGCCCGTTAAATAGTGTAGTTCCCTGGCCGGTAGCAGTAGGTATAATTAATGAAGGAGCCAGCAAAGCCAAACTGAAGTCCCACCTGTCGTTTAAGAAAGTAGGAAGAAATGGAAAAGACGGTATTGAAGAACCTGCACCTATGATCAACTTGCCGCCAGTTACGGACCAATTATAGAAGGAATCCAGCTCTGCATCCGTAAATGCGATTATGGTGGCGTGGGCGGTGTTGAACAAGCCGTAGTAGAACATATCAATTGCACTGTCACCTATAGTTTCGAGACTGCCACTGGTGGCATATCCATCTACAATGGTGATGGTTTTAGGATAGGTGCCGGACGGTCCAAAATTAAGGGTATCAAGTAATTTTGCCCGCGCATCTATCATATGTGCCCCATCAAAGGTATAGCCCTGATCTCCGGGAAGCGGTTGTCGTATATCGGCAATAGAGTGAAGGTTAATATTGGTCTGTGCAAAACAGATCGTACTAAAAAATAAAAAGACGAGAGTTAAATATGATTTCATAATTAGATTTATTTAGAGGTTATAGCCAATAAATTCCCAACACAAGTTAAGGATTTATCTAATATTTTGCTTGTGGATAATAATCCATAGTTTCAAATTACGAATTTTAAAATCATGGAATTAAGTATAAGCTCCTTGCGGTTAAGAGTATTTACTATTTAACCGCAAGGTTCGCAAGGGTACACGCAAGGGACGCAAAGAACAAACAGCAAATAATTGAGGGTTATCAAGAAATAAGTAATTTCCTAAATCACTTTAGCAGCCAGTTCGTTCATATCACTATTCTTCAGATGCTTCAGTTGCTGCGGAAGCAAAACTGAATGAATCATCGCTTTGCCTATTTTACTGCTGGTTGTAACTGAGTTAAATAACCTGAATAAAGGAAACAATGGCTTAAAAATTTTATACACCAACGACATTTTTACTCCTTTTTCCGGTACGAGCATACCTAATCTGAAGGCGTAGGCGTCTTTAAATCCTTTGTTAAGAACAATGTTCTCTGTTTTACCTTTAACTCGAGCCCACATAGTTCTGCTTTGTTCAGAACTATCCGAACCTATACCGGAAACATAATTAAATACCATTTCCGGATTGATCTCGAATAAGGTATTCACGAAATGATTTGTGATGTCAAATGTAAGTTTGGTATAGGTCTCTTCATTCATGCCGACGGAGGACACGCCCATGCAAAAGAAGCATGCGTCATAACCTTTTAGTTCTTCTTTGATCGCCGTTAAGTTGAGAAAATCAGCATGAATGATCTCTTTCATTTTCGGATGATCAATTCCTACGCTCTTTCTGTTGATGATCAATACCGATTCTACAAGCTCGCTATCCAGACATGCCAACAATACGGATTTCCCCACCATTCCGGTTGCTCCTGTTATGATGGCTTTAATTTTCATTTTTCAATATATGCTCTTCTCACAAATTTATCCCCACCCATCGGGAAGCAAGTACTGTTTGTAGCATTTGCCGCGATCTTAGTACTGTTTGTAGCAAAAAATTAATAGAGATTTTAAAAAATGTAATCTAAGAAATCACTCGAACTCAGTTATTATATATTCGAATTCAAGATCGGTAAGTTCGGCGTACATTTCAGCCGCTAAGAGCATGTCGGCATCATCCTCTTCATGATACCAGCGTATCAATACCTTGTTTCCTTTATCCTTCAATGATTTAAACTTAAAGAGAATGTCCAATATTAGTTTAGAGGAGGCGGTGTTAAAATATTCTAATTTAAAAACAACATTCGTTTCTTCATTAGGATTCAGGATATATTCATCGAGCCAATACAGGATAGGCTTATAAAATTTCAGAACGTCCTCGGGAACAGAGATACCTGAAATCTCCAATATTTCTTTTTCCTTATCCAGGATTATCTTGGGTGTTTCCTTCGTTGATTCCAGTTGCATTGAATTCATAATATTACTTATTCAATTATTTGCAATTTTTATACGCAATGAAAAGAATGAATAACTCTTGTTAATTTTTTTAAAGTTAAATTCCAGATCTTCTCCTGATAAGATGGCAACATTGATCAATCCTAAACCTGCACCTCCCTTTTTCGAAATAGAGGTTTTTGACAATTTACCTTTATAAAGGCTTTTCAAACTTTTCCGATCTAACTTATTCAGGTCATCCAATCTTGTTTCCAGCCGAGTTATCTCCCCGTGACGTATAAGGTTACCTGTTTCAATGACGTATTTATTTCCTGATGTACCGAATAAAAAAATGGAAGGGTGGCGGTTCAGTTTTTTATTCTTTTCATTTGCACCATGCATAGCTACATTTTGTAAGCATTCTATCATTATAATAGTCGCTTTTCTCAATGCTTTCCTTTTCTTACTTATCAAGGATTTGATCATGAACTTGAACACTGACAAAAATGCCCGCATTATTTCGTGGGTGATCATTCCCTGATACAACATATATAAATGTTCATTTAGCATGATTTGATGAAAATCAAAGAGTCTTCCGAGTGTTCTGGAGGTTTTTAAGTTTTTTAGCTTTTTCATAGATTGTTATAGTTTCGCATAAAACATATTAGTATCCTGATGGATGTAATCCAGTAAGAACAAATGTTAGTAATATAGTCCGCCTAGAATTGTCGATCATTACGCTGAAAACAGGTTAGGATTAAATAAACTAACTTTAAAAATAGTGACTTATGAATTTAAACAAACGCTAAATTATAAAATGTAAAGTAAAAACGTGAGTGACGAGATTTTAAAAGCGTTGATGCAATTATTTGGAATCATTTCCAATCAGGATGCCGGTGTGACTAAACGGGAAAGAGAGTTCGTCAATTCTTACCTGCACCAAACCCTCAATCCTGATGAGGTGAGCAAGTATTTGGAATTATATGATGAATATACCGGATTCAATGATGAGGATTCCGGAGCAGCAGATACGGAAATTACTAAACGAACCTCAGTTGCCGATTCAGTGATGTCGTTGAAGATCTGCAAGCAGATCAACGAAACTTTAACACAAAAACAAAAGATCGTTGTACTTATCCGAATGTTCGAACTAGTAAATGTTGACAAACAATTTACCGAACAGAAGATGGCGTTCGTGGACACAAGTGGTAAAATATTTAACATCGCCGAAAACGTGTACCGGGCGATTTACGATTATGTACTTGCCGAGGATGTGAGTGCGCTTGATATACCTGAAATACTGTTCATCGAAGATAAAGTCCGCATTGCCAAACTAACACGCAAGCATATTGAATCTAAAGGACTGGATGGCAGATTAATTTTCCTGAAGATCGAGAGTGAGAACTTGTATTTCCTGAAATACGATGGGGAGTCTGATATCTATTTGAATGGATTAACTCTGCATCGTGGACAGATCAATTTATTTGCCTACGGGAGTGCGATCAAATTGCCTCAAGGGGATCCTATCTATTATAGTGATATCACAAGCCGCTATTTAAAGGATGTCATACGTAAAGGACTTTCTTTTATTGTAAAGGATTTGGCATATAAATTTCCAAATGGGAATATAGGAGTAACCAATATAAATATTTCAGAAGGTCCCGGCCAATTAATTGGATTTATGGGTGCAAGCGGAGCGGGTAAAACTACTTTGTTAAATGTATTATCCGGAATGAATAAGCCGTCTGAGGGAGAAGTAAAAATTAACGGTATAAATATCCATACGGAAAAACAAAAAATTGAAGGTGTTATTGGATTTGTGGCGCAGGATGACTTATTGCTGGAAAGATTGTCTGTATATCAAAATCTTTATTATAACGCCAAGTTATGTTTTAAAGATCTATCCAGTGCTGAGATAAAGGAGAAAGTAGAAAAAGTATTAAAAAGCTTAGGTCTTTTTGAAATAAAGAATTTAGAGGTTGGCACAACACTCAACAAGAAAATAAGCGGTGGCCAGCGAAAACGGTTGAATATTGCTTTGGAGCTCATAAGAGAACCTACCGTTTTATTCTTAGATGAACCTACCTCCGGACTTTCTTCCCGGGATTCTGAAAATATAGTGGACCTTTTGAAGGAGCTGGCGCTGAAAGGGAAACTGGTATTTGTCGTTATTCACCAGCCTTCCTCTGATATTTATAAAATGTTCGATAAAGTTTTCATTTTGGATGAAGGAGGATTTCCTGTCTATTACGGCAACCCGGTTGAGGCGGTCATGTATTTTAAGAGGGCTGCAAATCAACTAAATAGCGAAAGAGGACAATGCCCGGATTGTGGTAATGTGAACCCTGAGTTAATATTTAATATCATAGAAGCAAAGGTCGTTAATGAGTACGGTACGGCAACAGAAAATCGAAAGATACTTCCGAATCAGTGGTTTGGTATTTATAAGGAAAAAATAGCTACTCCTGCTGTGAAGGAAGTCAATACTCCTCCACCGAGATCCCTAAATATAGCTTCAAAATTTTCTCAACTGAGAACATTTATCACCAGGGATTTTCTTTCGAAGTTAAATAACAAACAGTATCTGCTTATAAATTTGATCGAGACTCCCATACTTGCATTTATTTTAGCTTTCATCATCCGTTACGCGAGTGATCCGGAATCAAATATTTATATTTTTCGTGAGAATAAGAATATTCCGGCCTATATTTTCATGTGTTTGATCGTGGCTTTATTTGTGGGACTTACGGTTAGCGCTGAAGAGATTTTTCGAGACAGAAGAATTTTGAAGAGGGAGGCATTTTTGAATTTGAGTTGGGGTAGTTATTTGTTTTCTAAGCTGACCCTGTTGTTCATTATTTCTGCAATTCAAATGTACTTATTTGTGCTGATAGGAAACTGGATCCTGGATATTAAAGGAATGGGCTTTTCTTATTGGCTGGTGCTGTTTTCAGTTGCTTGTTTTGCCAATGTACTTGGCTTGAATATCTCGTCCGCTTTTAATTCAGCTGTTACCATTTATATATTGATTCCTGTTTTGCTTATACCCCAGATGATACTGGGGGGCGCTATGTTCAAGTTTGAGGAGCTCAATCGATATATTGGTGGTGGTGGCAAGAAAGTACCTGTTATTGCTGATATGATGACTTCAAGATGGGGTTACGAAGCATTAATGGTAAACCAGTTTGTAAATAATGAATACCAGAAGCTTTATTACGATTTGGAAAAAAAAGAAAGTAACGCAAGTTTTAACCAGGCATACTTAATTCCGGAATTGATTTCGACGTTGAACGTTATTGAATTCAATCTTAAAACTGAGACGACACCTTTTTCCGAAGAAACTCAATCTGATATATCTTTATTAAAAAATGAGATCTCGAGAAAAATGGCAACTCTTCCGCATATAGAATTCCGTCATCTCGATAAGGTTTCAAAGCAAGAATTTAACCCTGCCATTGCTGATTCTGTCAGAGTATATTTTGATAAGCTAAATGACTATTTCAATGCTGAGTTTTTAGCAGCAAATAATCAGATAGATCTTTTCAATCAAAAAGTTCAAAGTACGCCGGAAGGAAGACGGTTATATGATCAATTAAAAGATGATCATCACAATACATTTTTAGCGCGAGAGGTAAAAAACCGGAATGTAGAATACGCCATTATAGAGAGAAACAACGAATTAATTCAGCGATTGGATCCGGTATATCTGGATCCCAAGTTTATTTCAAGTCCTATTGATTTTCGAACACATTTTTATGCTCCCAGTAAGCATTTTGTGGGGAAATTATACGATACTTATTATTTCAACATACTGATAATTTGGATCATGTCGATATTGTTGCATATAGCATTATACTTTAAGGTCATGGAGAAGCTTATGTTCTACTTCACCCAGAAGGACTATAGAAAATTTCTTGTATGGAATGTGAGAGGTAAGAATTAAGTATTCTTAAAAGTTGATTCTAATGTGCCTATTCTAGAAGTGTGTTCGAAAGGTTACTAATCCAACTCCGCAGCCACCGGATCCACCTTCAAAGTAAAAATTCAGAATGTAACGGCCTGTTTTCGGGCAGTCATACTCAATTGCGCTTATATGTTTATCACTTGCTGAATCATACGTAGAAGAAATAAGGCCGGATGGGCCATATAATTCGATCACCATCTTTCCTACATTTTCCTCATCTGAACAGCAAATAATCCTATAAGTTGTATTGCGCGTTAATACGTAGGAGTAGTTTTTATATTCAGATGACCCGCTTGAGCTACTATCATTCATCTGGATATTGAAGGCTTTGGCATAAACAAAATTTCCTTTTTCGCTTGCACAAATCTCTACCAATCCGTCACCACATTGTGCATGCAGGACAGACGGAATAATAATGAGCAACAGTAGTAAAATTTTTCCCATTAAATATTGATTATACTATCTCGAATATCTTTTAATTTTATTCTTAGCTGCATCAGTTGTTCGGAATTAAGTTCAACAAACTCTGAAAACTTAACAGGCTTGGTTGCTATTTCATTTTCCAGACTATCGTTAGTTTCTTCAGTAATTATAGTTGGCGTTTCAGAAGAATTATACACTTCTGTTAATTCTTCAAGGTGCTTTATGATTACAACAAACCCGGGATGGTCTTTATAATCTTGCATGAGTCGAATAATGTCCTCTAACGCATATTTTTGGGAACTGATAACATCTTCCAGAATTTTATTGGGGTATTCTTCGACGATTTGAGTCGCAAGAAATAGTCCTTCTATCCATCCTCCTATAAGAATCTGAATACCAACTTCTGCCCTATTTTGAGTTCGCAGGTAGTAATCCATTTTATCAAAACTTCTGGTAGTAATAAAAATGAGCGAATCAACATTCTCACTCGAACCTGCCAGTCTGCTTAAAGTTTTGAAATTGAAAAATTGTCCTACATTTTGCTCTTCGGCCAAATGCTTTATAGTTCTAATGTATCGTAATGCGGTCTGTGGTTTATTATAAAAATTGATATACCCCAAATCGGCGCCATAAACACCCAGATTTATGGCTTTTTGGTAGTTTGTTGAATAATTGTGCACGTTTTCAATAGGATTAAGCATTTTATCTGAATAATCAGCACCGATAAATTTCAACAATGCGGTGAGTTCAATAGGAGAAGGAATTGAGTTAATAATATCATCCACAACATGTGATGAAAGATCAGGTTTGTTAGCTATATCGTCATCAACAAGCTCTACATTATTCAATAACTCTTGCGATGTTGATTTATCATTTTTGCAGGAAGCGAAAAAGAATATCACCAAAATCGTTGCTATAACTGCATATTTATTGCTCATATATCTTAAATCTAAGAAATTAAATTTAAATGAAAATTCGTTAATGCTTAAAATCTTACTCCAATCATTAATACATCATCCGTTTGCTTTCCATTCCCTTTCCAATCCTCAAACTTATTTTCGAGTAACTCCCCTAATTTAAGCATATCCAGATCTTGATTATTCACCAATAATTCCTGGAGTTGTTTCACTTTAAATTTCTTGTTTTTCGGACCCCCAAACTGATCCGCATAACCATCCGAAAAGATATAAATCGATTCTCCTGCATTGATATGGATGGAATGTTTAGTAAACTCTGTTTTCTTTAAATTGAAATCATTACTTCCTATAAAAATATTATCTCCCGGTATTTCCGATAATTTATCATTTTGCATATGAATGAGAGGTCGAAATGCTCCTGCGTATTCAACGATATTAGTTTGTAACGAAATTTTACATAGTGCTATATCCATGCCATCCTTGGTCTCAGCTGAATCAGTGTCTTGATGCAGAGTTTTTATAAGTACTTTATTTAGAAGATTTAATATTTCAGCCGGGTCATCAACCTTTTTTTCTTTCACAATTTCGTTCAATAAAAAATTGCCGATCAATGACATAAAAGCACCCGGCACACCATGCCCCGTGCAATCCACTGCTGCGACGAATACTGTATCATCTTTCCGAAATATCCACGGAAAGTCGCCGCTCACAATATCTTTGGGCTTATAGATAATAAATGAATCCGGGAAAGTACTATGAACTAATTCGATACTGGGAATAATCGCACCCTGAATTCGTTTTGCGTAATTAATGCTATCTGTGATCTGCTCATTTTTCTTATGTAATTCAATCGTACGTTCCTTTACTTTGTCTTCAAGATTCGTCGTTAACTCTCTCAGGTCATCATTCATCTTAAGTAAAGCATGCCCAAGTGTGTCCTCGTTGCTTAAAGGTTCATACTTCGCTCCAAAGTTACCTGCACCCACTTCTTTTGAAAATTCAGTGGTTCTTTTTAATCCCGCTACCAAATTTTGTAACGCATTGGACATTTCGCCGATTTCATCATTTCTTTGTTCAATCTTGCCCTTTGGGAAAATACCTTTTCCGAGTGATAGTAAGATTACTTTGAGCTTTTGTACAGGCCTTACGATACTTCTTACAGTTAGAAATGCAATTATTATCCCTCCAATGATGAGTATTAACCCTGAAACCCTTACTACAAGCTGTAAATTATCAAATGAAGTAACCATTTGATCGCTAACGGATTCTGCTTTTATCTTGTGAGATGAAATAACGGCTCCCAATTCATCAAGAATTTCTGTGGTTAAATATTCGATCTCACCATCTTCCACCATGGGCCTTACCATAAACACGGCCATCGCATCTTCGTAACTTTCAAAAGAATTAAGTTGAGTCATTACTTCTCCATGCATTTCGAATAGCTGGCTTACCTTTTCAAAGATCGAGTCTATTTTTAATCTTTCTTCCTCCTCCCAATTTGCTGCGAGCTTTGAAATCCTTTCGATCTTCTCAGGATATTCATCTTTTATTAATGTACGTAACTGATCTTTATTGAGATTATCATCCGGGCTCTGTATGAACACCCAGTTTGTGATGAGCATCTTAGACCTTATCATTAGTTGATTTAGATCTTCCAGCGCTGCGACACTAGGAGCGTAAAGATTAATGATCTGATCATTAATATGCTTGCTCCTGAAGAGTGTAATGTTGGTTAAGATGAAGATTATCAGCGTTAAAAACACTAAAACCCCAAATCCGGCTCCAATTTTCCTGCCTATCGTAAATCTGAACTTCAAGTGTGCTGATTATTATAATTTATGATAAAGAATTTATGAATTGAAAGTACAACGATTTAGTCGTCTTGCAGTATTTGCTCAATTTTAGATTTATATTCATTTGACTTATCAAATTCGTTAAGGCTGTAGTAAATACCCGCCAGGCCTTCCAACGTATTAACATTATCCGGTTCAGCGGTGATAGCCAGTTCCATATGAGGAAGTGATTGTTTGAATAGTTTAATACAATTATCCTGCGTGGTACTTAGAATAATGAGATCAACGTCATACGGAAGGTTTAGAATCATATCAACAGCTTCATTATAATAGATTATTCCCATATTATAATTAGCACTTAAATTACCTTGGTCTAATTGAATCACAAGACTGTAAGCATCTTTAGCTTTTTGCAAGAACTCATCCTTTCGGGAGGAGTCCGATTCAGATATCTCCACGTAAACCGTGCTGAGACCAAGGTTATATTCAATTTCCCTATCCGTCAATTTGATCGTACTATCAATAGATAGTTTTGCAATTTTATATTGGTTAAAATTCCTGATTGAAATTTGATAGTCCTGAACGTTTAATGTCTTAATGGCATCATTATAATGCGAGGAAGCTAAAAAGTTAATGTTCGACACGTTATCCTCGAGCAATCTACCGGCAGTATCGAGCAACATGGATTGTTGGAAGGAGCGCATTGCTTCTTCTCTGAAACCGGAAGACGGATTTTCGATTTCTTTTTTCTTATATAACTCTTTATAAATAAAGCCCTTGTAGTACCAAGTAGTTGGTTCAGCGGCGGTACTTTCATCCAAAGCTGCTGAATCAATAGCGATCCTGGCACTATCAAGTTCACCCTCTTGTAAATACTTCAAGGCTTTAGACGTATTCTCCGTTTGTGCATTAAGGAATAACGCCGTAAATAATAAGAAGCCTAATATTAAAATCCGTTTCATTTTATCGAATCTTTTCTAATTTACCACGATCGCAAGCGCTGAAAGATTCGCGCTTACTTTCAAATTATATTTTGTAGCATTAGCTGTGTTCAGCTCAAATCGCTGTTTACTCGCTTCAACTTTGAAATTAATTGCAGCACCTTTTTTAGCTAATCCTTCTTTATTCGTTATAATCAATGTGCTGTTGCCGTTTAATTTTTTAATCACTTCATTCAATGATGTACTACTTTCCTGTGGAATGCATAGAATATGACACTTTCCAATTTCATTGACCGAATTATATTTTTTAATTACAATATTTTGTCTTCCAACTTTCTTGGTTTGAGCCATCTTACTCAATTCGTTTATGAGTGAGGATTCCCCAAGCACACCGATGATAAAATCGCCTTCTTTATAATCAGCAGGCCAAACGATATATTTTGTGAAATTGTAGAGGAAAATAGCCTTGATTTTAACATTAGGATCCTTCGCACCGGGCTGGCTTAAAGCCGATGAAAAACAAGCTAACGCAATAAATAAGGTGATTATTCTTCTCATTTGTACCAAGGCGCATCTTCAAAATCATTGGCCCAATATGAAGATGCGGTGTAATTTAGAAACTAAATACTTCTTTTCTTGATTCCTGATTTAATTTCAATTCTGTTCTTCTGTTCACTCGTCTGCCGTCAGGATTATCACTGCCATCAGGATTTGTATTAGCGGCTATTGGATCATACTCCCCATAATAGAAGATTGTGATTCTTTCTTCGCTTATTCCATTATTTAAAAGGTATTCCTTCACATTTTCACTTCTTTTCTTTGATAATTCAAGGTTATAATCATCAGTACCAATGTTATCTGTATGCGATGCCACATCAATGTTAATATCAGGGTTACTATTCAGATACCGTACCAAAGTGACAAGAATTTTTCGTGCATCAGGTTGTATATGCCAGTTATCATAGTCATATTTCAGGTTATCCAATTGAAATTTCTTTTCTTTTTGGATTATCTCCTCTCTGAAAAAAGTAGACAACTGAGTATCTGTTTCATCCAGCAACGCTATATAATCTTTGTACGCAGATAATTTTTGAAATCTGAAATACCCGTCTTCTTCCCTGACTTCAGAAAACTGAATCGCATTTCCAAACTCATCAGCTATAAACATTTCAAGATTTAATCCTACATCTTCAGATTCATCTATTTTAATCAAATAGTTTTTTTGAGCAGGTAGATTTTTAAACTGGAACCTTCCATCCGAATCGGTCACCGTCTCCTCAAGCACCACTCCATCTTCGTCTAATAATATAATTTTTATGCCTTCTTTGAGTTTGTCTGTTTCATCATCCGATATTTTTCCAACGATTCCTATATGATCTTCATCAATATTTAATTCTGTATCCTCTACGCCCATAAGTGTGAGTAATTCTTTCGTTGCGGGAAGTCTTTCAAATTTAAATGAACCGGTTTCATCTTTGGTTTTTACGTAGTTTTTCGATATCCCTTCTTCATCGACCATAAATAATTCGAGATTTAATCCCGTGTCATCTGCTTCATCTATTTTAATAATATAATTCTTATCGGTCGGCAGATTCTTAAAATGGAATACTCCGTTATTATCTGCCATTGTCTCTGCCAAAATATTTCCATTCTCATCCACTAACAAAATCTTCACTCCATCTTTAAGTTTATTATCCTCGCTACTTAGTTTTCCAACTATGTCAACATTACCTTCCGTGATATTTAGCTCGGTATCTTCAGCACCAATAAAACTGAGAATATCTTTGGTTGCCGGTAGTTTTTCGAATACATAAAGTCCCTGTTCATCCTGTGCTTGGACATAGCTCTCAGGAATGCCATTTTCATCGGTCACAGAAAATTCAATAAATAATTTTGTATCCTCCATGTCATTCACCTTCACCAAGTATTTATAGTTCGCCGGTAGCTTTTCAAATTTGAAACTTCCATTTTCATCGGTTACGGCAATTGCAACAATCTTATTTTCACTATTCAATAAGGTAACCTCAACACCGGCCCCAGATACCCTATTCTCCAGTTTAATTTCTCCGGAAATTTCGATCACGCCTGCAGGTCGTTGCAGTTCCTGGTTATTTAATATGCTAATAGAATAAATGTCATCTCCTCCCAATCCATCAGGCCTGTTAGAACAAAAATATCCCGAATTATAAATTTCATCCATGATAATGCCAAAGTCGTCATATGAGGAATTGATTGGGTACCCCAGGTTTTTTACATCCGACCACTTACCATTAATAAGCCTTGCAGAATATATATCCAATCCTCCAAGTCCGCCGTGACCGTCTGAGGCAAAATACAGGGTACCATCCGGATGGATAAAAGGAAACATCTCATTCCCTTCGGTATTGACCATCGAACCTAAATTTTCCGGTTCACTCCAACCCCTACCCATTCGATAGCTGATGTAGATATCTGTTCCTTGATTGTTACCGGCCATATCTGAAACGTAAAACAACTGGGTTTCATCCTCCGACACACTAGGTTGAGCTACAGAATAGTCATCGTTGCCCAAGGAAAGTTTTACTATTTTATTCCAACTATTACCATGTAACTCTGCTTTAAATATTCTTAGTTTTTTAGTCCCGTCCTGACTGGCGATATTACTGTTCCTGGTAAAATACATGACATCGCCTGCTTTATTCAAAGTTGCCGGTCCTTCGTGAAATTTAGTATTTATCTTACCGGCTAATACTTTAGGATCGGACCATTCTCCATCTTCTCCTATACTTGTGAAATAAAGATCAAGAAATGAATCCCCACTTCCTTTAATTTTTCTTTTGACAAGTAGATCCTGCTGTTCAGCGACAATTATAATTCCATCCCTGTAATAAGTTGGCGCAAAATGTGATCTTCTTGTATTAAATGGCAGGTTTGAAACCTCATAATTAGCTGCATTTTTCTTTAAATCATCCACGAGATCACAGGATTCTGCAAATTGCCTCGCCTTGGAATCAGAAGGGTTTAATTCTAAATACTGCAAGAACCAATTTTTTGCGATGACATATTTCTCGGCACTCATGAGTGCTGTGGCATAATAGAATAAATGAATTGGTTCCCTTTCTTTTAACTCAACAACTTTAGCATACCAGTATTCAGTCTCTTTCTGATCGTTAATTAATCGGTAACAATCTGCGATCCTTATGATCACTTCCGCGCTATCTTCTCCTTCAATCGCTAATTTATAATAATCTATTGCTTCCGTAAATGCCTGAGCTTCATATAACTTATTGGCTTTTCTGACAGACTGATTCTGTGAAAATACAGACGTTGCCAGGATAAGCAGCGAAGCTGTAATGACGGAATATAATATGATCCTAAAATGCAAAGCCATAGTTTCTATCTATGTAAAAACAATATCTCCTTCGGTCTAAAAATATCTTGGACTGATTATTTTATCTTTTTCATAATTAAATTCAAATCTGAGCATTACTTCATGTGAGCCCTTGCTGTATTGATTTAGTTCACTCAATATAAAATCGTAAGAATAACCTAAGCTTACTTGTTTATTCAGGCGGTATAATGCCAGCAGAACTATGGCGTCACCGGACCGGTAAGATCCCCCAAACCAAAAAGCATCATAGAAAATGAGCTCGCCATTCAGGTCTAACTGTACCGGCGCACTCTTTACATATTTCAAGAATAATGTTGGTTTAAATTTTATGTTTGAATTTATCTTCATCAAATAACCTGCATTGAGAAAATAATGTCTCATTTGATGAGCCACACGTTCTGTACTTACAGAGCCCTTGCTGAAATCGATTTTATTATTGATTAGGTGTGGTACTGAAAAACCCACGAAGAATTTATCAGAATAATAGTAAGTACCTAACCCAAAATTTGGCAATATCAGGTTAGGGGAATTTACGGTAAAGACAGGATCTCCGGATTGGATGGTTGTTATATCTGCCCACCTCACCTGATAATTAGAGAACCCGCCTTGTAAGCCAAGTGATAATTTCGCTTTGCTATTTAATTTCATATGATAAGCATAACTGCCGTAAAATCCATAGCTATTCATCACGCCAATTTGGTCATGAAATAATAAAAATCCTACACCTATTTTCTCATTTAACAATGGTGAATTGGCAGTAAATGTTTGTGTAACAGGTGCTCCGTCTATTTTTAACCATTGACTTCTTATTAGGGTAGAAGCGGTTAATGCTTCCCTGCTGCCTGCATAGGCAGGATTTAACACCAGCCCATTAAACATATATTGGCTGAACAATGCATCTTGTTGAGCAATAGCATTGAAACACAGTGTCATGATGCATAAGCTGATCAATAAAGATTTTAACAACCGATCAACTTTGCAAATAATTATATTCTTAAAAACAAACTTCATTTCTATGGATAATATTTCAGGCCTTCAACAATTATCTATGAATGGTTATGTATCCTGCTTCACTTCTTTGATTAGTTAATTTTATTACATAAAAATATGTTGCATCAGGTAAAAATTGTCCGCTTTGATTGGTACCGTCCCAGTCATTTTTATAATCTATACTCGTGAACACTTTATTTCCCCATCGGTTAAATATGAGAACTTCTATTTTATCAAAGTTCTCAATTCCCAGTATCACAAAATGATCATTATAGTCGTCACCATTTGGAGAAAACCCGGTGGGAATAACCAATTGTGGAATTACGTTAATGTATACCACAGCAGTATCACATAGAATTGGGGCTCCATCATCACATATTCGATAAATGATTGAATCTTTACCATGATAGTTTGGATATGAACTATACAGGATACCACCATCAGAAATCAGATTTGCTGTTCCATTAATTGGTTTAGTTATAATGCCTGTAACTAAAGAATCACCATCCGGATCAAAGTCATTATCCTGGACACCAATTTCAATGGAGGTGTTTTCATTTGTGTTTACGTGATCATTTTTAGCAATTGGTTTTTGATTCGTTTCTACCAGAATGTAAACCACGGCAGTATCGCATAAGCCACCCATATCACATACCT
>JACZTA010000232.1 GCA_022573915.1 Bacteroidota bacterium
AGTTGGAGGTAGTCTCCTTCAATGAGGTATTGCCGTCCTTAAATGAAATCTTTATCAGGCTGGTTGCCGACGCGCAAGCCACCAGCATGAATATGTCTCCATCGTCCGCGTCCTGACTCGAATTTTGATTCTATATATAATTACGTAATTTTGCAGTCGAAAAAAATCAATTAAAAATTTATGTCTGTAAGCACAGAAACAAGGAAGGAAATTTACAAGAAGTATGGGGGATCTGAAACAAATTCCGGTTCTACAGAAGCTCAAATTGCTCTGCTAACTCACCGCATCACGCACATCACGGGGCATTTGAGAGGGAATAAGAAAGATTTCTCCACCCTCCGTTCCTTAGGAATTATGGTAAGTAAAAGAAAAAAACTCCTGAAATATCTTGGTAAGAAAGATATTGTGAAATACAGGAAGTTAATCAGTGATCTTGACCTCAGGCGTTAACCGCTTTTTTCTTAAAATCACGTACTGTTTTTCTCCGTTATATTGACTAAGGTTCCATTCCTGTTTAGTCTGTCATTTTTTATACAGATTCTCATTAAAAATTAAATTAAATACATAATACAATGTCTCAAAAAGTAAGTACATCAATTGATCTTGGAGATGGAAGGGCCATCTCGATTGAAACAGGACAATTGGCAAAACAAGCTGATGGATCGGCTCTTATTAGAATGGGTGACGCAATGTTACTCGCTACAGTGGTGTCAAGTAATGAAATAAAAGAGTCACAAGACTTTTTCCCGTTAACCGTCGAATACCAGGAAAAATATGCCGGTGCCGGACGAATACCCGGCGGATTCTTCAAAAGAGAAGGGCGAGCAGGGAATCATGAGATCCTTACCATGAGAATGGTGGATAGAGTACTCCGGCCATTGTTCCCAAGTGATTATTTTGCAGAAACACAGGTCATCATAAGTATGATCTCTGCCGATAAAAATGTGATGACAGACGCTTTGGCCGGCTTAGCGGCATCAACAGCGTTAATGTTATCTGACATTCCTTTCAGTGGACCCATCTCCGAAACAAGGGTTGCGTTGATCGATGGAAAACATGTTATAAATCCTTCCAGGGAGCAAATGGAAATGGCCACGCTCGAGATCATGGTTGGTGCAACAAAAGAAAATGTGATGATGGTGGAAGGTGAAATGAAAGAAGTTTCTGAAACTGAGTTAATTGACGCGATTGCAGCGGGCCATGAAGCTATTAAAAAGCAATGCGATGCCCAAATGGAACTGAAAAAACTTGCAGGTATTGGAGATGAGGTTCGTGAATACGAGGCCAAGGAAGGCGATGAAGAAATGCAAAAGAAGCTGGATACTGCGGTTAGGGATAAGGTATATGAGGTGGCAAAATCGGCACTGCCAAAAGCGGAAAGAAGTGCAGCGTTTAAAAAGATCAAGGATGATTATATCGAGTCATTACCCGAAGATCCTGAAGAAGAATTGGACACCAAACTTCTAGGTGAATATTATCACGATATTGAAAAAGAGGTGATAAGAAAAATGATATTGGAAGACCGGATCAGGTTGGATGGCAGAAAAATGGATGAGGTCAGAGAACTGTCAATAGAAGTGGATTATTTACCATCGGCGCATGGCTCAGCTCTGTTTACACGGGGGGAAACACAATCATTGTCGACAACAACACTAGGGACAAAATTAGACAGGCAGATCATAGATACAGCTCTGGAATCAGGATATTCTAAATTCTTGCTTCATTATAATTTTCCACCCTTTTCTACCGGTGAAGCTAAGATGCTTCGGGGTGTGAGTAGAAGGGAAGTAGGTCATGGTAATCTTGCTCTGCGTTCTTTGAAGCAAGTGTTACCACCTGAAGAAGAAAATTTTTATACCATTAGAGTGGTGTCAGACATACTGGAATCAAATGGATCATCTTCGATGGCTACGGTTTGTGCCGGATCGTTATCCCTGATGGATGCGGGCATAAAGATCACGGGCAATGTAGCAGGGATAGCCATGGGTTTGATTTCTGACAGTGAAACAGGTAAAAATGCGATTCTAACCGATATCTTGGGCGACGAGGATCATTTAGGTGATATGGATTTTAAAGTAACAGGTACTTCCAAAGGTATCTGCGCTTGTCAAATGGACATTAAAATTGACGGGCTTTCAAACGAATTATTGGCAGATGCATTGAACCAGGCAAAAACAGCCCGGCTTTTCATTCTTGATGCAATGAATAAGGTAATGTCTGAACCAAGAGCAGAGTTGAAACCAAATACTCCGAGGGTGGAGAAGGTGATCATTCCTAAAGAGTTTATCGGAACAATCATCGGCCCGGGTGGCAAGGAGATTCAAGAACTTCAGAAAGAAACCGATACGATCATCTTCATCGAAGAGATTGATGAAAAAGGTGAAGTGACCATAACCGGTAAGACCAGTGAATCGGTTGAAAAGGTGTTAAAAAGAATAAGCGGACTTACTGCCGTACCCGAGATCAACGAGGTTTATGAAGGCACTATTAAGTCGATTATGCCATACGGCGCATTTGTTGAGATCATGCCCGGAAAAGAAGGATTACTTCATATTTCTGAAATCTCCTGGAAAAGACTCGAATCAATGGACGGCCTTTTTAATGTTGGCGATCTGGTAAAAGTCAAGCTTTTGGATATAGACAGCAGGAACGGAAAGTTCAAGTTATCCAGAAAAGTTTTGCTGGAAAAGAATGGAGAGTAGTAATTAATAACTATATTGGCGCGCTGAAAGACTACTCACTAGCGAGTTTTAACAGCTTGTTTGATTTTATTCTCGATTTAAGACGATTTTAAGAAACTTTTTTGTTCATATAATCGTATAAGGGTTTACTTATAGCTCTACCGCGTATGCGCCAACTAAAAATCTCCAAACAAATAACCAATAGAGAAAGCCAATCTATTGAAAAGTATTTACAGGAAATTAGTAAAGTGGACCTATTATCAACCGAAGAAGAGGTTGAACTTGCCAAAAAGGTCAAACAGGGTGACAAATTAGCATTAGAAAAACTTACGAAAGCAAATCTTCGCTTTGTTGTTTCGGTTGCGAAACAATATCAAAATCAAGGATTATTTCTTAATGATCTGATCAATGAAGGAAACCTCGGGTTGATGAAAGCCGCTATTCGGTTTGACGAAACACGAGGTTTTAAGTTTATATCGTATGCTGTGTGGTGGATCAGGCAATCTATTTTACAGTCGTTGGCGGAACATTCAAGAATAGTCAGACTGCCGGCTAATAAAGTTGGGGCACTTAATAAACTCAATAAAACATTCGCTCAGCTTGAACAGGAATTTGAACGTGAACCTACCCGTCAGGAGATTGCAGAAGTTCTTGATATTGACATGAATGATCTCAACGACTTTATTAAAACATCCAGCAAACCGGTTTCTATCGATGAGCCCATGGGGGAAGATGAAGACGTAAGTATGCTCAATCTGCTTGAAGATAAGGATGCATTACATCCTGAGAAAGGCCTTATGGACGAATCACTCAAGGATGAGATCTTCAGGATTTTATCTGTTCTTACGCCACGTGAATCAGAAATTATTTCTTATTCATTTGGTTTGAACAAGGAACACCTTTCCTTTGAAGAAATAGGCGTGATACTTTCGCTTAGCAGGGAGCGCGTCAGACAACTAAAAGAGAAGGCAATCAAAAAATTACGAAGAGCCAATTGCAGCAAATTACTCTTGTCGTATCTCGGTTAATCTCTACCCGGTCATCATTTCACAAACATTTTACAGCAGCCTATGTGCTATCTTTACGCTATGAATCACCTTATAGCACCGTCAATGATCTCTGCGGATTTCTCAAAACTTAGAGAAGAGGTTGAGATGGTAAATGAATCGGATGCAGATTGGTTTCATCTTGACGTGATGGATGGTGTGTTCGTTCCAAATATTACTTTTGGATTTCCGGTTATTAGCAGTATTAAAAAATATTCCAGGAAACCACTGGATGTGCATTTGATGATCAAGGACCCGGATCCTTATCTTGAACAATTCAAAGATTCGGGCGCGGACAATTTAACAGTTCATATTGAAGGCTGTGATGATCTCCCTGCAACAATTTCTAAGATCAAAGCATTGGATATGAATGCGGGAGTGGCATTCAATCCTGAAACACCGGTCAGTACTCTGAATTCGATCCTTGAGGGAGTGTACCTCATATGTCTTATGTCAGTTAACCCTGGCTTTGGAGGGCAATCCTTCATTGAATCGAGCATTTCTAAGATCAGGGAACTTAGATCCATGTTACAGGAAAAGAAACTGAATGCGATCATAGAAGTAGACGGTGGCGTTACTTTGGAAAATGCTGCAACGATTCTTGAGGCGGGAGGGGACGTTCTTGTTGCGGGTAATACAGTTTTTGGATCAGAAACTCCTTCAAATACAATAACCAAGTTGAAGAATATTTCCGCAGAGGTAGCGAGTTCCTGATATGGAATACACTTCAGGCCTGCTGTAAAAGTTCTTACATTATTTCCGGGAATGAAATACAAATTAGTCAACGCCGAATCTTTTAGTCTTTCAAAAATTAATGAGTTAGTTGAAAAGGAGCGAGATTTCGAAGCATTTAATAAAACCGAGTATGTAAAGCAATTACATAAGCAATTTAAAAGTTTCGTAGAATTTAAGTTTATAAGAATGAACAATGATAAGGTTGCTGAACGATTAAAGGAACCGGGTCAATTACTGATTGACAATACTGCCACATAATGTATCTTTTAGTAATAATTAGTGTTAAGCGGAATTACGTTAATTCAGCTTTACTTTCAACTTTTAAGTATATTCAATACGCTTCAAATTAATTTGGCGTTATATATTGCGACTATAGAGAGGAAATGGTGACCACATAGAATGACAGGATTTAATACATACCGATTGCGTGTTCTTCTATCCGCACTATTAATTGTTTTCTTAAGCGAACTTGTTTCGGCTCAGGAGACAGCCATAGTGTACGGTGTAATTAAAAGTGACCTTGGTATCCCCTTGGAATACGTAAATGTGGTGAATATGAATACACAGCAAGGTGTTGTCACTGACGCTTCCGGGTATTATGAGATAAGTGTTGAAGCGGATAAAAGTGTAACCCTGGGTTATTCCCACATTGGTTTTGGATTGGAAGAGAGACAGCTATTCCTTGCCCGGGGTATGAGGTTTAAGCTTGATATGAGCATGGAAAGGACTGATTTTCAGCTTATAGATGTGCCAATTGAGGATCAACGCATCAGGAACGAGATAAGTACACAAAAGATTGATGCCAAAACAATTGAATTGTTTCCAAGTACCATAGGTGGAGTAGAGGGGATATTGAAGACCCTTCCGGGTGTATCATCAAATAATGAACTTAGCTCGCAATACTCGGTTCGGGGTGGCAACTATGATGAAAATCTGGTTTATGTGAACGATTTTGAGATTTACCGGCCTTTTCTGATTCGATCCGGACAACAAGAAGGGCTTAGTTTTGTTAATCCTGACCTGGTATCGTCTATTCTTTTTTCATCGGGAGGATTTGGAGCTAAGTACGGTGATAAGATTGCCTCAGTTCTTGACGTAAAATATAAGACTCCAAACAAGCCGGCTGCTACATTTGCGATGAGCTTATTGGGAGGTTCCGCCCATGTGGAAGGTAGTTCTGAAAGTCATAGGTTGACATACCTTATGGGATTGCGATATAAGTCTAACCAATATCTGCTCAATACCCTGGATGTCTCAGGTGAGTACAAACCATCGTTTACGGACTTCCAAACTTACATCAGCTATCAGCTTGGTTCTGATTTGGTATTAGGTATCCTCGGATACTATTCTAAGAACAAGTATGTCATGATTCCTGAGGATCGAGACACTCAGTTTGGTAC
>JACZTA010000233.1:0-3589 GCA_022573915.1 Bacteroidota bacterium
TAGTAGGTACCCCTGGTCGTGGGTATTTTACAGGAGTGGGCATCACAGATTCTGCGAACGGGATTTTCGATCCTGACACTTCTGGGGCAGGTGTATTCGATATCTTATACTATTTTAATGGTTGCCCTGATTCTGTACTGGTAACGGTTATACCAATTCAGGCAGGGCTTGATAATGCTTCTTGCCCGGGTGCATCTCCGTTCACAGTGTATCCGGGATCACCCGGTGTTGGTACTTGGTCCGGGAACTACATTCAGCCGAATGGTGTATTTGATCCTCTGGTGACCGGGACGCATACGATCTTCTATTCGGTCAATGGATGTATAGATTCAAAATTTGTTTACGTCGATACACTTTGGATACAAATTGGTGATTCTATCTGCGATGTTGATCCACCTTATAACCTGGCTTTCAGTCCACAGGGAGGAGTATGGACCGGAATAGGAATAACAGATACTGTCAACGGAGTATTTGATCCCGGTGTTTCGGGTGTGGGTATATTTCAACTTATTTATACTGCCAATGGATGTGCTGACACTTTAGATATGCGCGTAGATTTAATAAATGCAGGAGTCAATGAAACTGCTTGTCCCACTCAAGGACCTTATACCCTGACAGCAGGACTACCTTCAGGAGGGATATGGGCAGGGATAGGAATTATTGATTCCATTTTAGGAATATTTGATCCGGGCATACAGGGAGGGAACTATAATGATTCCCTCACATATACATTTGTAGGATGCAGTGACATCAAAGTTATATATGTTCGGCAAACAGTGATTGCAGTAGACACTTTAACCTTTTGTCCTGCGGATGATTCAATCTTTTTAAACTGGACTAACGTTGGCCGGAATCCCTGGGATGGTGTTTGGAAGGGTCCCGGAGTTACCGATTCAATGTTTCCCGGAGTATTTGATCCGGGAGTAACCGGGCCGGGCATGTATATGCTTACCTATACTGCTAACATATGCTACGACAGTATTATCATGCATGTCTATGATTATCCTGTCACACAAAATGACACTACAGTTTGTATTTCCTCAAGCCCTTTTAATTTATCTGCGATACCTCCCAACGGCCTTTGGAGCGGCAATGGAATTATAAATGCGAATGATGGAACCTTTAACCCGGCTGTGGTGGGTATAGGAACATTTAAGGTCTACTATACTTCTCCCGGTGGCTGTATCGACTCGATGAATGTTTCAACAGATACTTTGCCACTTGTGAATCTTAGTGGTCTTGTAAATGTATATTGTTATCTGGATACTAATATAGTGATGAGTGGATCTCCTCTTGGAGGAACTTTCTCCGGAGCAGGCGTATCGGGAAGTATTTTTAATCCTAAGAATGCCGGTGGAGGAGTGCACACAATTAAATATACTTTTGCCAATGGAGTTTGCACCGTAACGGATTCGATGATTGTAAGTGTTTATGATCCTCTTGTAATCTCTCTCCCATTTGTTTTGGATACGATTTGCTTTGGTGATAGTGTCTTGTTGACTGCCATGAGCCTGGGAGGGGATACAAATGCATTGCACATCTATACATGGGATAATGGTTTAGGCACCGGGCCAACGCAGTGGCTAAAAGCTGATAGCCAAACTACATTTACAGTCATTGTAAGTGACGGTTGTTCCATATCCGATACAGGGACCTTAACCATATTCATACAACCAGAATTCCTATTAATGATCGATACAAGTAACTCAGTTTGCTTTGGTGACACCGGTTATGCAAAAGTGACTGTGACAGGTTCAGGTGCGTTTATCTATGAGTGGAACACGGATCCTCCAAACTACACCGATAGCATTTCTTCCGTCGGTGGGTTGTATACGATCACTGTAACAAATACAATGACGGGATGTATATTGGATGAAGAAATTGAAATACCAAGTTATAATCCTATCTATGCCTTCTTTAAACCAAGCCCTGACAAGGAATGTTTTAATACACTTGAGGATGTCATTTATTTTATTGATCTGAGTGTGGGGGGCAAGACTGGGATCTGGGATTTTGGTGATGGTCAGACAAAGCCTTACATATCTCCTGAAAATCCCGTGCATTTGTATAGCGCTCCGGGATACTATACAATCAGTTTGTATCTTGAAAATGAGGGGGGATGTAAATCTGAACATAGCTCCCTGATCTGTTTAGAAGAAAAATCCACTCTCTTTGTTCCAACTGCCTTTACACCTGATGGTGACGGATTAAATGATGTATTTCAGGTTGTTTCCTTTGGAGTGACTGAAATTAATTTTGCTATATACTCTCGTTGGGGAGATGAAGTCTTCCAAACGAATGATCCGAACATCGGATGGGATGGTAGATTTAGAGGTAAGGTTATGCCGCAGGGTGTGTACGTGTATTTTGTTGATTACCGGACAAAAGAATCTCCCTGGTTGCAGAAGAAGAAGGGATCGCTGGTACTCATTCGATAGCTTTACTGTTCTGGTCGGGAATGCCCGGGGCCACCAACCTCCTCCCCATAGTAAACTTAAGCAAATTGATTTCTTGTGTCAAGATATAATGAGCACTCGTTCAAGTTATAACTTGCTCATTTTGAATACTTAAATCCAATGAATATCTTTGTGGTGGAGAGTTGGCAGAGTGGTCGAATGCGGCGGTCTTGAAAACCGTTGTGCCGCAAGGTACCAGGGGTTCGAATCCCTTACTCTCCGCCTTCGCTCACTGAAGCTCCGACCGTAGGGAGGAGGAAAGGTGAGCTTTGTGAGCTATCTCTAAATTCCAACAAGGTTTTAAGGGTGAGTTTCGGCGGATGCAATCCGCAAAATTGCTGAAGCGACCTTCGGCGGACGCAATCCGCTGGGTCGCGAAGGCGACATTAATGAGATTCATGAATTAATTGTTTCGCTTCATTGCGCACCCCAATGCTGGGATCGCGGAGTAATCCCTTACTCTCCGCTCTCAGTGTAGGGTTCATGACCAATTAAAAGTCATTTTAATACAAACCATTGGGTAAACTATCTGTCAATATTGGTTTAACTCTTATTACCATACTCTCACTGGTATTGCTTACCGAGTTTGGTTTGCGCTTGTATTATTATGGATCATTTTCAGGCCCCGATTATTATGAGGAGATTGGCCTGCGAGAGCCGCACTCTACCAGAGGCTGGGCGCTTATTCCAAACCAAACGGCCTACCAACAAACGCTGGACTACTCTGTGAAAGTTAGTGTTAACAGCAAGGGACTGCGGGATGTCGAACATGATTATGAGAATAAGGATGACCGATTCAGGATTCTCATCCTGGGTGATTCCTTCATGGAAGCTTACCAGGTTGATCTGAATAAGTCGCTCCCTAGGCTTCTTGAAAAGGAGTTATCCAAAAATATGGATGTGGAGGTTATAAATCTTGGAGTAGGTGGATATGGCACAACCCAGGAATATATCAGCTTTCTTGAAGAAGGCATTAAATACAATCCTGATCTTGTGTTATTGGCGTTTTATTCTGCCAATGATGTTCGTAATAATTTTGCTCTGTTGGAGACGCTGATGTGGGGAAACCCCGGAATTAAGGTCTTTGGACGGCCTTTTAGCTCAATTGATTCAACGGGTATCCTGGAGATTAC
>JACZTA010000233.1:3599-5841 GCA_022573915.1 Bacteroidota bacterium
TCTCTTCTCTGGTCTAAAAATGTCAGGGAGGGTATTAAGGAAAGGCAAAAAGAACTCGGCCTGACTGAAAGGACACTGTTTTATCAGCTGATTGATAGGCTTATACAAGCGAAAAAGAAAGAAAACAATCGCGTGCCCATATACGATCCCAATGTTCTGTTCGGGACAATAATTGAAAATTTTGATCCTGAATTAAGCGGGCATGGGTTGGGTGTGGATCATTACCAAACAATGTGGTCGCAGGCATGGCTTACTACTTTCACATTACTGGAGGATATTAATCTCCGTTGTCATAAAAATAAGGCACGATTCGCCATATTTACGGTTCCTGATAAGATTGAAGTTGACGAAAAATGGTATGATTTTATAGTGGAAACCTACCCAACATTGGATTTTAATATTAACAAACCATATCAGCAATTGGATGAGTTTAATAAACAAACGGGTATAAGTGTGATCAACCTCTTGCCCGGGTTTCTCACTGAAATTGAAAGGAAGGGCAACTTATTCTACAATAATCGTGAAGACCGCCACTGGAATACAAAAGGACATCAACTGGCTACTGAGATATTAATAAAAGGACTCCAAGAGGGACAACTCCTGGCAAATGGTGCTACATCAGAGTTAACACCTCCGCCACAATAAATGAACTTCCCGTAATCAGCACTAGATCATGGGTATCAGCATCATTTTTAGCCTGCATAAATGCTTCATTTACAGAGCTATAGACGTCACCATCTAAACTATATTCTTTAGCAGATTTCTGAAGAAATTCCTTGTTTAGCGCACGAGGGATATTCGCTTCGCACCAGTAATACCTTGCTTCTTTAGGCAGGACAGATATAAGAGGCTTAATGTCTTTATCATCCACCGTTCCAAGTACGATTCTCAGACTATCAAATTTCAGATTACTTACCTGTTCGAATACGACAGTTAGTGCCTCCGCATTATGTGCGCAGTCGCAAATAACCATGGGACTTTCTTGTATTATCTGCCACCTTCCTTGTAATCCGGTTAGGATTGGAAAATTCAGTAACCCGTCATAAACATCTGCTCTTTCAATCTCGAAATCCAGGTTTTGAAGCACTTCAATAGCTTGTAATACAGTGAGGGAATTCTTTATCTGATATCTTCCGCGCAAGCCAATTGTCAGTTCCTTGTATTGTTCATGGCCTTTTTCCAGGTCCAGGAGAATCCCGGTAGTATTCTCCTTAATACTTTTGACAACGTAGCTTATACCGGCATAAATCAGTTCAGAATTCATGTTCTTTGCTTTCTCTTCAAACACCTTTTTTGTGTCCTGAGAAGATTCACCAACGACGACGGGTACCTCTTGCTTAATTATTCCCGCCTTTTCGAACGCGATCTGTTCCAGCGTATCGCCAAGCATTTTAGTATGATCTAATCCAATATTTGTGATGACTGATAAGATTGGTTCCAGGATGTTCGTTGAATCAAACCGCCCACCGAGCCCCGTTTCCACAATTGCGATGTCCACCTTATGCTTTGCAAAATGATTGAAAGCCATAACAACAGTCATCTCAAAGAACGAAGGTTTGATTGATTCAAAATGAACACTGTTCTGCTCTACAAATTCTACAACCTCATCTTCGCTAATTTCCTTTCCATTTATTTTGATGCGTTCTCTGAAGTCTTTGAGGTGGGGAGAGGTATAGAGTCCTGTTTTATACCCGGCTGTTTGTAATATTCCGGCCAGCATATGAGCCACGGAGCCTTTTCCATTCGTACCCGCTATATGAACGCTTTTAAATTTCTTTTGCGGTTCACTTAGTTTCTCACATAACCTAAGGGTATTACTAAGATCTTTTTTGAAAGCCACCGGCCCGACACGCTGATACATTGGCAGTTGGCTGTAGAGGTAGGAAAGGGTTTCCTTATAGTCTAATTTTTTATAGGTTTCTAATTCCATTTACATTTATTAGCAGGGTGCAAAGATAATCATACCACCGCTGAACTAATACGAACTTGAAAGAATAGATGAGATTTATTTCACCTTGAAGATATAGGTGATAGTACCAAAGGCTTCATCCCGGGCAGAAGGATCAGAATTGAATTTGACCTTCATTGAAGCTTTCTCCGCCAACCCTATCAAATTTGGATCTGTAATGGTAGAGCCCTTCGATTTGAAACTTGCAGAAATCACATTACCTCTCCGGTCTACCTTAATACTGATTATGACGATTCCTACTTCCTGTGATTTATCATTGATGACAGGTCCAAC
>JACZTA010000234.1 GCA_022573915.1 Bacteroidota bacterium
AGCGGAAAGACATCACAAGTCTCAAAAATCTCACCGGCTTTAATATCTATTCTTGCAAAAACACCTATGCCATGAACGGTAGACGATCGTATTTCGATGTATTTATTCATAATTTAAAAGCATGCCCAACCACAACCCCAACCGCAATCCACACTCACCCTCAATCCCAAACTTTTACCCGCCGAAGCTTTTCTTAATCACAGAAGCCTAGCGAAGGTGATAGCGAAGGCGGGTTAAAAGCAGTATCCCACTCCAAACGTCACGGATAAATCCAACTTTTCCTCTGCGTTATTGGTTAACAAAATAACCAGATCCGTCTCTATGAGTAACGTGAGGCGTGTTAATTTCGGAAAAGGGAATAGTTCGACTCCTAAGGGTACTTCAATCCAAATCAGCGTCTTCTGGCCTTCGTCCTCTATGATATCGGCTCGTGTTCCCAGTCCGGCGTATAAATTTGTACGTTCATGAAATTGCAATCGCGAGATTACGCGTAATTGGGAGGACACCGTAATATTATTTGACAAGAAATTATCGTAACTGCCTCTCAGTTCTAATCCGGTGTTTTTAGTAAAGAAATATCGCAGTCCGATTTTATTTGACACAGGATAAACTGATATCGCAAACTTTCTGATTTGCAATGTGGTGTCCGCTACCGAATCTGTTTGAGAAAGGCCCGGTAAACTGATACATAATAATACTAATAAGGATAGAAATACTTTTTTCATATTACCATGCCGGTAAAGCCGGATCAACCCGGTGAGCTCCTTCAACAAGGAGTCAATACTTGATCATTTTTATTGTACGAATACCTTTCTCATGGGCAAGTTTAATGAGATACATGCCCGGAGGCTGATCAGCAAGATCGTAATATAGGTTAGTCTTTCTTCCGGCTCCCGTATCAATAAGAATTGTTTCGCCCACACCGTTTATGATTTCAACTTCTTGCAAATCAATATTATGGGCAGAAATGTCAAGACAAAATGAACCTGAAAATGGATTTGGGTAGGCGGTAACAGACCATTCAACATTTGATTCAGATATTGCCGAAGGTACAAGAAACAGGTAGTAGTCTATGGTTAATTCGGTGTTGGCACTATCACCGGGATCATAAATGGTTAGCCGAATATGACCCTCTCCGGCAATATTGTTATGAATGAATCGCGCCCACAGTGGAATCGAATCATGCGCTATTATGCTAACCAACTTGGAATTTAATGTATCTCCCCAACAGCTATCCAGCCCATCACATATCTTAACTTCCCATCCGGTGGTTGTGCTGTCGATGTTTTTTGTCCATCGAACAAGCAGGTTATTATTGGTGATGTTGTGAACCGAAGAAATGGCGGTAAAAGAATCCAGCGTAGCCACACCGTTCTCTATTACATTAGAAGGGTAAACGATAAACTGTGCGTTGGAATTGCCCGATGCCATTACCAGCATCACACTTATTAGCGAAAAAAGACGAATCATCCGGCAAATATCGGAAAAAATTTATTCTACCGTTGCTTAGGTAACTATTAAAATTTATAACAGGTAATAATTTATTAGTAAATTTAAATAACAAATAATTATCAGATGAAAAGTATACTGTTTTTAATCCTGACCGGTCTGTCAATTAATTTAATAGCGCAATCACAGTATAATTACTTTTATGATTTGGAAACTAGAACGGTTAATAATTTACCCATTCAATACTCTCCCTCGCAAAACGTAAAAGAGATCAACTTCACTGTAACTAAGGTAAAAAATGGAAAAACAACTAAGTATATTAAATTATATAATGCCGAAGGAAAAGTTACCCAATATTCTAAAGTTGATAAAAACAAAAACTACGTACCCATTGCATCACTTGAATATGATGAATATGGTAAGGTCAAAACATTTAGGTCTTACAAAAATGGAAGACTGAGTTATGTATCCAATTATAACAGAACGGAGAAGGGGTTACCGTTGATGCAAAAAAAGATAAATAGGAGTGATAAGATTATTCTAAAAAATACCTGGACTTACAATGCCGATGGTTGTCTGGTAGGATCAATAAGATATAAAAGAGGTGGTAAAGTAGTTAAGAATAGTTGGGTATATGAGTATCTGGATAACTGTAAAAAGTCAAAATCCACGCTTTTTAATCGGCGCGGAAAGATTATTAATGTTTGGACTTTTGATTGCAAAGATGAAGGAGAAAAACTAGAGAAGAAAAAAAATCAAACCCAGATCTGCAAATGGGAAGCAACTTCTGATGATTTTTTAACTTATACGTATCGAACATTTGATGAAAAAGGTAAGATAATTAAGCACGTATCAAAATTTACCTTGGTTGACACTTTAATAGTAGAGATTCTGTTCTATGACGGGAAGGATCAATTAATTCATAAATCATCTTACGATAAAGACTTCAACAGGCCTCTCAAAATCACATATTACAAAGATCATCGAATAGTTACTGAGAGTGTATATAAATACAAAAATGAACTGGTAATCTTACATTCCTACTCATATAAGGAAAAACTCCAACGCAGATATGAATATCAATACAATGAGGGAGACATGCTGTCAGCATTAAGATCCTTTAATAAGAAAGGGGAATTATATCAGACCGTAAGTTTGGATTATATGAAATAGCTGCTCACTATATTCTGGTACCGCCCACTTAGGTCAGTTTGCAGCGCGTTGTTTAAGACAATTGATGTGGATTATTATTTGTCTATAACCAAGCTTTTAAGCACCCAGTTACCACCATTGGAGATAAAAACAAAATACTCGCCTTTGGGTATATCCGAAGTAACGAATCGAATATCGTAAATACCTGATTTGAATGTTTTGTTATTGATCGCCATATACTGCGGTTTGTCAGCTGCATCCTGGATATAAATCGTAATAAGTTGCGGGCTTTTAAGACTCAGCTTAATATCAAAATAGTTTTCTTCCGGATTTTGGATCATCTGTACAGAAGGTAAGAGTACAGCGGGGTTATTTGGCTCATAATTATAGATGTTCACCTCCAATGGTTTAAGTTCCAAATCGTTTACGTCGGGGATCTCAATTTTTACATTGGGCCCTGCCATCATTTCTTCAAACTCTTTCAGGGACATCGTGGCGATATCCAGGTCAGCTAGCGGACCCTGTGAGCCAAGACTGATATAATTGGCATCTGTGCCTCCCATGTCCTCAATACTTAATGGAGCCAGAATAATGTCGGAGCTTGTTAAGTTATTCTCGATATTTCCATTAGAGGATTTCAGGTCCTGGAGATTATTGTTGGTCTGTGAAGAACCGGTGAAAATTGTTAAAGTCATGATCACGCCTGCAAAAACTATTACCATTAAATTTTTCATACTGACTTTTTTTAATTCGACGAGCCTCTATAGACTACTAATACGTCGTTATTAGTGGTTTAGATTCAAATTCCCTATGAAAATCGACATAAAACGCGTTGATAGGTGGCGTTAAGGCTGTGAGACTTACATATGTAAGGTTTTAATAATTTTTAGACCCTTGTTTAACATAATTAAAGCCGAAAATTCGGTGAATTGACTTTTCCCAATATAATTTCTTACATCTGAAGCACGAATGCAATTGGCAATTTGCAGTTGGCAATCAGCCTTACGCAACAGTACCTCTCCGTAGCGTCCTCGCTACGGATGAACAAGAAGGTAGCTTATAGCTACCACATTAATCCAAAAAGGTGATGCCAATCATGCCCTTTTTCTCCTTTCTCCTGCTATGACCATCATTGACCATTCATAAGTTGATTGGTGATAATTGGTTAATACGATCTGCCAACTGCCAATTGCCGGCTGCCAACTTGTATAAAAAAAGCACCTCCAACTTGCCGTCAAAGGTGCTTTATATGCTAAAAATTGATTGTTGTTAAATTAGCGTTGCAATAACCAGTGCAATAATAGCCATCAACTTTAATAATATGTTTAAAGAGGGCCCTGAAGTATCTTTCAACGGGTCACCCACCGTATCACCTACCACGGCAGCCTTATGAGCATCTGAGCCTTTTTCGTACCTCACACCATCAATCTCGATTCCTTCCTCAATCATTTTCTTGGCATTATCCCATGCACCACCTGCGTTAGCCTGAAAGATCGCCAGCACCACACCGGAAACAGTCACACCTGCAAGCAGTCCGCCGAGCATCTCGGCTCCGCCCAGGAAACCCACCGCCAACGGTGCTGATACGGCTATTACACCCGGGAGCACCATTCGCCTGATGGCCGATTGTGTGGATATTGCAACACATTTACCATACTCAGGAACGCCATCTGCTGCATCGAATATGTCACGATCTTCCTGCGACCATTGATCCTGCTCTTTACCTTCATTTCTTTTCATCGCTTCCAGGGCGGCTTTAAGAGCAGGAAGTTCTCTGAATTGCCTTCTTACTTCTTCGATCATAGCCATGGCAGCCTTACCAACTGCATTGATAGCTAACGATGAAAACAGATAGGGGAGCATCGCTCCAATAAACAAACCGGCGATAACCACCGATTTCGAAATGTCAATTGATTCAATTTTAGCAGCGGTCATGAAAGCGCCAAATAGTGCTAAAGCAGTAAGTGCTGCAGAACCAATGGCAAAACCTTTACCTATAGCTGCAGTAGTATTTCCAACAGCGTCAAGTTTATCTGTACGTTGTCTGACTTCCTTTGGCAGGTTGGACATTTCTGCAATACCACCCGCGTTATCGGCAATCGGGCCATACGCATCAACAGCTAATTGCACACCAAGATTAGATAACATTCCCACAGCGGCAATGGCTATTCCATATAAACCACCAAAATGAAAAGCTCCAATAATAGCAGCCGCAATAATAAGAACAGGAATGGTTGCAGACGCCATACCGATTCCTATTCCTGAAATAATATTTGTTGCTGACCCTGTCAATGATTGTTTGACGATATTCAGTACAGGTTTCTTACCGGTACCGGTATAATATTCTGTGACCACTCCGATCAACACACCCGCTACAAGGCCAATAACTGTTGCCATAAAAATCCCTGTTGACGTAATAGTCATCGCAGGATAAAGTGGACCGTCAAAAATCCACTCAGTGGGTAACATCCATTTGATAATAAACCAGGATGCAACGATCATGATAGCCGAAGAACCAAACTCTCCAATATTTAAAGCCATTTGCGGACTTCCACCTTCCTTTACTCTCACCATGAAAGTACCTATGATCGATACCAGGATTCCGGTTCCTGCAAGGGCAAGGGGAAGGAATACAGCTGAGAGTCCATTAAAGTTATCCGTGAAACCACTACTAGCTCCAATAAAGGCAGCACCCAATACCATAGTTGCGATAATAGAACCAACATAAGATTCGAATAGATCAGCTCCCATACCCGCAACGTCACCTACATTATCTCCCACATTATCTGCGATCGTAGCCGGATTGAGTGGATGATCTTCAGGAATACCTGCCTCGACCTTTCCAACCAGATCGGCTCCTACATCGGCTGCTTTTGTATATATCCCACCGCCTACACGGGCAAAAAGTGCGATCGATGATGCGCCAAAAGAAAATCCCGTGATAACGGTAATGATTTTATTTATAGCGTTTTCATCCATGAGACCGTCTCCCCAGAGGAAGCTATAGAAGATAAATAAACCACTTAGTCCCAAAACACCTAAACCAACCACGCCTAAACCCATTACAGATCCACCTGCAAATGCTACTTCGAGCGCTTTGGCCATTCCTGTTCTGGCTGCATTGGTGGTCCTGACATTGGCTTTGGTTGCCACCCGCATACCAATAAATCCGGCTAAGGCAGAACAAAGTGCGCCTACCACGAATGAAAGCGCTACAAATGGACTC
>JACZTA010000235.1 GCA_022573915.1 Bacteroidota bacterium
AATGATGTGTTTTACTGAGGTTGGTTCTTGCAGAGTTTCCATTAGATTCGAATCGTTCAAAGTTTGACTGACACAGAAACATTTGAATTTACTATAAAAGTCTTTTCAATCGTTTGTCTTGTTTGTTTTGCATTCTTTGACCTAAATACAATATGATATTTACCGGGCTGCATGGCCAATAATTCTGTAATTGAGTTTTCATTCAAAGTATAAATCTTTTCATATCCGTCCTCCGTCTCGATAAAGATTGCACCATATCCGGCGTATTTTCGGATAACACTTACCAAGCCCGGACCGGGAATTTGGATGATCGTGGTTTTGGTTTGCGAAACATCTACATCCTTCATTATGATCCGAGGTAAAGTTAATATTTCAAGGTCATATTTTCCAACAAGATATTTATAGCTAGTATTGAAATCCTGCACATAAATAATTTCATCCCCGCCCGCTTTTCTTACCAAACATTTTATCCGGCCATGGACATGATCCTTCATTGTGATCCCCCGAAGTTCCATCTGGAGATTTCCCTGAGCAGCATTGGTTCGAATATCA
Source organism: Bacteroidota bacterium (assembly GCA_022573915.1). Taxonomy (GTDB): domain Bacteria; phylum Bacteroidota; class Bacteroidia; order Chitinophagales; family JACZTA01; genus JACZTA01. Next base: position 553 of record JACZTA010000235.1, read on the forward strand.
TTATGTTTATTATGGAAAATTTCTACTTCCCTGATTCGAATCTCGGGCGTGGTATGAATTGTAATATCATACTTATTCACAGGATCAATAAAAAAAGTATCAGGCATCCCTCTCTGGTTTAAGGTGTGATAGAAATTATACCTTATTAAACCTGAAAATTGATCGTAAAAAGTCATATTTACGTCTGTCTCGGTTGGTTTTCCTTGCTGATCCAACAAACTTACTTGTGCTGAAGTGGAGCTCAATGCAATTTCAACTATGTTCATAAGGATTATTTTAAAATCGCGCTCTCTCTTTGCATTATAATAGGATCCAATGCACTCCATTTTCCGGGTGTAATCCGTGCTTAAACCAATTCCAATTATGAAAGGTTTAATGAAAATATTTTTCTTTTGTAATGCTAAAGAAACTGCGCACGGGTCACCATCACAGGATTCTATCCCATCGGTTATTAAAATAATGATATTCCTGCTGGCAGGGTCTTTCGGGAAATCCGTCGCAGACTTCTCCAGAGAATAAGCGATTGGAGTAGTTCCCCTGGGACGAATGGTTTTTAATCTACTCTTGATCCTTTCAATATTTCCTGAACTAAACGGCACTTCAAGTTTCGTATCCTTGCAGTCGCGAATATTTTCGGGTGATTGATGGCCGTATACCCTTAAGGCAAAATAAGTGTTTTCATTTCCCCCTACACTATCTAAAATGTCGGTTATCGCGGCTTTCGCAACATTCATTCTTGTACTTGTCTCCCAATCCCTGAACATACTTTGGGAACCATCCAGAAGTAGAAGTATCCTGGTCTTTTCATACTCTGACCTTATCGTGGTTTGGGCAACAACTCTATGACCAGCTACACCCATGATCGTCAAGATGCTCAGAATGTTAAACACCAAAGAAGTTATATGCCTTATGTTCTTTTTCAAAATTCTATATTCGATATGGCTCCTGATCTTATTATAAACTTTTTACTTTCGCTTGACGCTGATTCATAAGAACCAACCTCCCTATATACCAGTACATAGTTTCCCGGTTGCAAATTAACGGAGGTCCTGCCATGTAGTGGTTCAAACTCAATCACTTTTTCAAAAATGCCTTCGATATCGGAGAAGATGCTGGCTACCACTGCAGACCTGCTGTTAAGATTTAACTTTCCGGGTTTCGGTATATTAATCTCTTGAGTTGTACTCTGTGAGAGTTCGACATTGTAGTATCGAACTCTGGGCAGGGTCAAAACTTCAATATCGTAACTTCCAACAAGATAATTTTGCTTGCTGTTTATATCTTGAAGCGTCAAGGTTTGGGGAGATCCTGCCTGTCTGATAAGGCACTGAAATTCCTCTGAACCGGCAAAGCGATCCATTGAGATACTTAAAATTCCTTGAGGAACGTCGACAGGGATGATGTTATGTCTTCCGGGAGTAAGTTCGATATTATATTTAAAGGTTGGTGGTATGGTGTGTACAACGAGATTATACTTCCCTACCGGGTTGATCGGTATGGTATCCGGTACACCGGGAGATATCATTGTATGGACAAAATTATATTCTATTTCATCTGTAAACGCGTTGTAAAAGGTCATTTCAACATTTGTCTGAGTAGGATTTCCATAGTCATCGAGTAGATTAACCTGGGCAGTCGTGTTATGCAATGCTTGCGAAACGACGATATCCAGTGTATTGGCAAATGCCTCCCGATCAGCTGCATCATAAAACTGACCGACACAATCGAATTTTGCTATGTCTTCCATATCCATTCCCAATCCAATGATGAATGGCTTTAGAACAATACCTCTTTTTAGAAGTTCCTCACCAATTGCGCAAGGGTCGCCCTCACAGTTCTCTACTCCGTCAGTAATCAGGATTATTATGTTGTGGACTCCTCCCTGGTTCAGGATAGGAAAATCATTCATGGAGTTAAATATTGAATAGGCAATTGGTGTCCAGCCCTGTGGATGTACCAGATCAAGTTTCCTTCGGATCTTATCGGCATTGTTCGCGGCGAACGCCACCTCAAGCTTCGAATCTTTGCAATTATTTTCAGACTTAGGATATTGATGTCCAAAGACTCTAAGCGCGAAACGTACATTTTGATTGGCTTTTTCAATACTGTCGATCGTTTGAACCAATAACCGTTTGGCTATCTCGAACCTGGTGGTACCTTCCCAGCCGGCTTTCATACTCCCCGAACCATCCAGTATGAATAAAATCTGCGTGATCGGTTCCTTCCGGTAAAAAGAAGAAGTACCTGCATTAATTTGATATGGAATCCAACTTAATGCGGTGATAGCCAGCACAAATATGACAGTCTCCCTCATAGGATGTTTATTGCAAAAAGCTCTCCAGCCACCTGTATGTGGCTTGATATAAATTATATGCCTTGATGCAGGGTCGAAAAGGGAGTTAATAATCCGCTAAAGTTTCAGGTATTTGTTTCAAAGCTATTGCCAACTCCTCATCATTTGGTGCGACTCCATGCCATTTATGGTCATTTAACATAAAATCGACAGGATAACCCATTTGGGTCTTCATGATTATAACCACAGGTTGTTCATTTCCCGTAGCCTGCTTTGCTTCCGCCAAGGTTTTGATGACCGCCTCCATATCATTTCCGTTCATTTCAAATACTTTCCATCCAAAAGACCTCCATTTGCCAGAAACATCACCAAGTGAATTGATTTCGTCGACCGGCCCATCGATCTGCTGGCCATTGAGGTCCACAGTAGCAATTATATTATCGACTTTTTGTTTAGCAGCAAACATCATGGCCTCCCAATTCTGACCTTCCTGCAATTCTCCGTCTCCATGCAGACTATATACCAAATGGTTATCGCCATTTAACTTCTTAGTAAGTGCAGCCCCTATAGCTACGGATAATCCTTGTCCGAGTGAACCTGAAGCGACGCGAACTCCCGGCAATCCCTCGGCGGTGGCAGGATGGCCTTGCAGGCGTGAATTTACCTTTCTGAAGCTGCTTAGTTCATCTAAATTAAAGAATCCTTTGCGTGCTAATATACTGTACCAAAGTGGTGAGATGTGTCCATTGGAAAGAAAGAAAATATCTTCTTCTTTGCCATCCATGGCAAAGCCATCTTCCCGGAGTGACATAACTTCGAAATAGAGCACCGTAAGGAAGTCTGCGCACCCCAACGACCCTCCCGGATGCCCCGATGCAGCACTGTGAGTCATCCTTAAAATATCCCTTCGTACCTGTGTTGCAATATTTGTAAGCTCTTGGATTGTAGACATAGATTCTTCTTTATATATTTATCGTCTCATTAAGTAACGCTAAAAACACAAAAGCAAAATAAAAGAAAACTTGATAGTTAACGATGCACCGTTTTCAATAGTTATCAACAAAACGACTTTCCTCGCCCCCGTATAATCGATACCGTGATATATAATGCATTATATCGGCTTGAAATTGTCTTATTACCAACTTAATGGTATTTTTTGAACTTTATTGCATACTAGGCTTTCAACTTCTCACATTAATTAACAAAGCAATTCTATCATGGAAGTAATTATTGAGATAATAAAATTCACGATTCCTGCACTCGTTGTTTTCTTTACTTCATTTATATTACTCAACGCTTACCTGAAGAATGATATAAAAAAGAGAGAGCTGGCATCCAAGGAAGCTAATCAGAAGACGCTGTTACCGTTGCGCTTGCAAGCTTACGAGAGGCTAGCATTGTTCCTTGAGCGTATCTCTCCAAACAATCTTATTCATAGAGTTAGGAAACAAGACATATCAGCGCGGGATTTTCATCTTGCTCTCCTAAATAGTATCAGGGTGGAATTTGAGCATAATTTATCACAACAAATATATATTTCGAGTGAAACATGGGAATTCATCAAAGGAGTTAAGGAAGAGATGATCCGTATCGTTAACCAGGCATCCATGAAATTGCCTAAGAATGCTTCGGGGAGTGACCTAAGCAAAAGTATTTTTGAGATCCTGATTACAAGTGAAAAAATGGTCCCTACTCAAGCGGCACTTAATGTACTTAAGAATGAAGTTTCTAAACTATATTGAGATAAATACCTGAATCGCAACCTAACAAATGTCAAGCTCTAAAAAACCTGAAACGAAACCGCCTGTCTCCGGCAAGTCTGCACCCGGCAAGCAACCCGAAGGCGGTAAGATAACCACCGATTCAGGGATTGAGATTAAAGAAGTTTACAGCGAACCATCCAACCTCGATGAACTGCCCGGTAAGTTTCCCTATACCCGAGGTACACACCCGTCAATGTACAGAGGAAAATTATGGACAATGCGTCAATATGCCGGATTCTCCTCCGCAGAAGAGTCCAATAAACGATACCATTTCCTGATCAAGCAAGGAACCACGGGATTATCTGTGGCATTCGACTTACCTACCCAGATCGGTTATGATTCCGATCATGATTTTGCAGAGGGAGAAGTGGGAAAGGTAGGGGTTGCCATTGATTCTATTGAGGATATGCAGGCATTGTTCAAAGGAATTTCGCTTGAGTCGATCACCACCTCCATGACGATCAACGCTACTGCACCTATTTTACTTGCATTATACATTGCAGTGGCAAAATCACAAAATGCAGATCTGTCACAGCTTGGTGGTACCGTACAGAACGATATTTTAAAGGAATACGCCGCTCGCGGTACTTATATCTATCCACCGCAACATTCCATGCGGTTGATAACAGACGTTTTTGAATTTTGCAGTAAAGAGCTGCCTAAATGGAATACCATATCCATTTCCGGTTATCATATGAGGGAAGCGGGTGCAACTGCAGTTCAGGAATTGGCTTTTACGCTAGCAAACGCCAAGAGCTACACCAAGGCGGCGTTGGAGAGAGGTCTGGATATTAATGTATTTGCAAAACGATTGTCCTTTTTCTTTAATGCCCATAACAATCTGTTCGAGGAGATTGCCAAGTTCAGAGCGGCTCGAAGAATGTGGGCAAAGATAACCAAAGAGCTTGGTGCCACTGACCCCAGAGCTCAGATGCTCAGATTTCATACACAAACTGCAGGATCTACTCTCACGGCTCAACAGCCAAAGAACAACATAATCCGGATTACAATTCAGGCATTGGCTAGTGTATTAGGGGGAACACAATCGTTGCACACCAACGGATTCGACGAATCACTATCCTTACCTACGGAGGAAGCAGCTAAGATAGCTTTAAGAACACAGCAGATCATAGCAGAAGAAAGTGGAGTACCACAAACAGTCGATCCATTAGGTGACTCTTATTATCTGGAGGAACTTACAG
>JACZTA010000236.1 GCA_022573915.1 Bacteroidota bacterium
TTCACCATTCTCCTCAATGCAAATAAGCGTCACGTGGTCGCCCGGTTCGTAATTAAGTTTGATCCAGATTAAAAACGCGCGTCCATAAATATTGGGTGATTTTCCATCAACTGCGATGATCACATGATGCGGACGCAGTCCTGCATCATACGCCGGGCCTGAAAGATTTTTACCAAACCAAGGTTTAATAGCCATGGTGTTCACAGAAACACCAAGCGCCTCTCGATGTTCCGGGCTAATTCCATGTGGCCACCCAAATCCACGATTCGCTCCAACATCTGCCTCGGCAACGGATGATCGCCAGTTTAGGTTGGTTTGTCTCCAGCCTTCTTTCAATTCTAATATTCCGGAGTGCACTGAATCCTTCCGAATCCAGTGTATTTCTATGTTGCCTTGATTCTTCGGGCCCCGATGCAATACTCCCCTGAAATCTGCCTGAGAGAATAATCTTCTATCATCCGCAGCTCCCAGAATATCTCCCTCCATTAATCCTGCCTTAGCGGCCGGACTATTTTCTTCAACTTTTTTAACCAACAATCCGTGATCCCGTACGATCTCAATTCCTACGTTTTCAGGATACGGCCAAAGATCAAAGTCTTTGTGCTTATCAAATTTGTTCATATCGATTGCCGGTTGTCGCAGTATGTCATTTACTTGATGGCAATGGAGGCACCCAACTCTTCCATCACCGGTAACTTCCATGGGATGTTTATCGGACCATGAAGACCAACCCACCAAATCGATTGGAGTGAAAGGTTTACCTTCTGTTTGAGGGGGTGGAGCTTCAACGTTCCAGTGCTCCCTCATCGGATCGTAGTGGTGCAACAGGATCCTGTTACAAGTATTCATCAAAGATTGAATGGAGATCCTGGTTCCATCTGATACGTGATCCTTTCCACCTACGATGCCATAGATCTGTTTATCTGAATTCATAAACCATCCCCACCAGGAGAGATCCAGATCTTGAAAACCTTCGACCGGAAATATGCGCATGTCTACGTTTCGCATATCCGTTAACCTCACCGTCACAAATCCTGACAGGAGTGGGCTCAGCGCCGGCCCACCTTCGAGGACATCCTCATCGAATTGTGAGCATTGCTTGCAGGGCAAACATCTCATGGTTATGAAGAGGGGTTTCTTTGTCTCTGCAGCGATATGGAATGCGCTATCGAGATCGGATATCCACTCCACAGATTTATTGATAGAATAATCGAATGCAGGTTCAGGAACCGGGCCCTGCACCGCAATAAGCAAGTCCCAGGGATGAGAGGCTGTAGTTTCTTCGGTGGTAGAAGTGCAAAGAATATGACTTACTACAATAATGCACACGAAGCAACACAATACAATTGCTTTATTCAAGGTTGGAGTTGGTTTATTTCGTTTTGACCTTCTCTTCGAAGAATTCAAGTCCCTTCCTGTCTACATATCCAATCCTGGATTTCTTAGTTTTTCTAACCTCGTAGAACTCCGTATTAACCTTCGTCAGACTATAATATATTGGCTTGATCACTTCTTTGCCTTTTATATCAATAACACCTATTCCGTAACTATCACGCCTGGGTTGTACAACAACTGAATAACCACTGTCAAAATCCTGATAGTCGATATACTTGAACTGAGTCAGATCCGTTCCATCGATATCTATCAATCCCCATCTACTATTGTATTTAACCCACGCTACTCGCTCATTGTATTCCAGGCCACCGAATTGTCTCTTATCGTACAGGAATGCGGTAACCTGGCTTCCCCGTTTATTTAGAAAAGCCCATTTTCCGTCCTTCTCAACTGCTGCTCGTCCATTGCGGTAATTAAATGCATCATCATATTTTATAGGCACAACCAAAGCAGCCTTTTTATTAATAAAACCATACTTGCCTAACCTTTCCACGATGCAAAATCCCTCCTGAAAACCCAAAACAAGATTATAATCAAATGGCACTACCACTTTTCCGGTCATATCTATGGCTCCCCACCGGCCACCCTTGAGCACCGGGGCAATTCCCTCCTGATACTGAAACGCTCTATTGTATTTCATTGGAACGATAAGATTTCCGGAGGTGTCAATGAAACCATAGTCTCCGTCTTTTTTAACTGTTGCCATATTCTCGCTGAAGCTCAATACCAAATCAAAATCGAAAGTCGGAAACACCGTTGCTCTTGTGTTGATATAATAGCTTTTACCGTCCATCTCCACACGGCCACGGCCATTGAGGATCGGTTGCGCAATATCAAATATAAAATCGGTTACCTCGATACCTTCCAAATTGATATATGCATATTTGGTAATCTTTTTTTCCTTAATGCCTACTACTGCTAATCCATGATGAAAACTCCCGGCATAATCATATTGCAATGGCACGATCGTGTCCCCATTTTTATCGACAAAGCCATATTTCTTTTTTGACATTACGACAGCTAGTCCTTGTGAAAATGGATCCGCATAGGAATAGACAAATGGAACGACTTCGTAGCCGTAAGAATTTAAAAATCCGTATTTTTTCTTTTTAGTCGCGCGTATTGGCGTTATCGTTTTATCGTCGATCGATCTGTATTTGAATGGTACAACCACATCACCACTCTTAGCGATCATTCCGTATTTACTTTTATATCTTACCACGGCAACACCGCCCTTGAAAAAGCTTAATTTTTTATAAATGGGTTCAATTACCACACTTTTAGAACGATCGGCAAAGCCCCATTTATTGATGTACCTATATAGTACGAGTTCAATCTTCTCTTGAGCCAGGGAGATATCTGTAAATAGAAACAACAGACTCAGAGTTAAAAGTACCGCTTGCCTCATTAATTTATGCATGTTCGGTGAATATTTTTTTGTTTGAGAACTCAAGGTTTAGTTGTTGATCCGGTAACAGGCGGAAAGTCATTCTATGATACATGCTCGGACCGTGTTCCATTATGCCTTTTCTATGAACTTCAGTTGGGTATCCCTTATTGTGGTCCCACCGATAATGAGGGAAACGGGTGTGTAATTTTATCATATAATCATCCCGGTAGGTTTTAGCAAGTATGGAAGCTGCGGCGATGGAATAATACTTAGAATCGCCCTTTATGATGCACTCATGGGGAAGATCAGCATAAGGTTTGAAACGGTTTCCATCAATGATAAGGAATTTCGGTTTAGGATCGAGTCTTTGCAAAGCCAAATGCATGGCAAGAATAGAACTGTTTAGAATATTTATTTTATCTATTTCTTTATTTCCAACCATTGCTACCGACCATGAAATAGCTTTTTCCAAAATTAGTTCCCGAAGTTCCAACCTTACTTGATGGGATAGTTGTTTGGAATCATTGAGGACAGGATGCTTGAAATTTTTAGGTAGGATCACCGCGGCGGCAAATACCGGGCCTGCCAGACATCCACGGCCGGCTTCGTCGCAACCGGCTTCTAAGAGTGGATTTTGAAATCTGGCCTTAAGCATGTTCATTCGATATTTAAAAATTCGAATCAGCATCCGCAAGTTAATTTTTAATAATTAATTTTGAGCGGTCTTAAAAATATATTATGCTCAGGACAAATACTTGTGGAGAATTAAGAGCGGAACACACCGGTTCAAGGGTGACCCTGTGCGGTTGGGTACAAAAGATAAGAGAGTTAGGCGGCATGACATTTATTGATTTACGTGATCGTTATGGTATCACCCAACTTGTCTTCAATATGGATATAGATGCTGAATTATGTAACCGTGCCCGGGAACTGGGCAGGGAATTCGTCCTGTCGATCGAGGGGGAAGTAAAAACGAGAAGTAATAAGAATCCTGAGATGGAGACGGGTGATGTAGAAATATTAGTTGAAAAACTGGTGGTGTTGAATGCTTCCAAAGTCCCGCCATTCACCATCGAAAACGAAACAGATGGTGGCGAAGAGATCAGGATGAAATACCGCTATCTCGATCTTAGAAGAGAAGTTCAAAAAAATAATCTAATCCTAAGACATAAGGTGTTACAGGAGACCAGGAAGTTTTTAAGTGACGAGGGATTTCTCGAAATTGAAACACCATTTCTGATCAATTCGACACCGGAAGGTGCCCGTGATTTCATTGTTCCTTCACGAACCAATGAGCATCAGTTTTATGCGCTGCCCCAATCACCTCAAACTTTTAAACAATTGCTAATGGTTGGAGGTTTTGATAAGTATTTTCAAATCGTACGATGTTTCCGTGATGAGGATCTGCGAGCCGATCGTCAGCCGGAATTTACACAAATCGATTGCGAGATGACATTTGTTCAGCAGGAAGACGTGTTGAATATTTTTGGCAACCTGGTCAAACATCTTTTCAAGCAAATAAAGAATATAGACATCCCTGAATTTGAGATCATTAGCCATGCGGACGCCTTAAGCAATTATGGCACGGATAAACCCGATATGCGGTTTGATATGAAGCTGATCGAACTAACGAAATTGGTAAGTGGAAAAGGGTTTAACATATTTGATGATGCTGAAAAAGTTGCCGGGATCGTTGTGAAGGGTTGTGCCTCGTATTCCAGAAAGCAAACAGATGAACTGATAGAATTTGTTACGAGACCTCAAATTGGCGCGAAAGGACTGATCTTTGCGAAATGGGAAGAGGACGGAAATTTCAAATCTTCAGTAGATAAGTTTTTTAATTCCGATGACCTTGCTCAATGGGCGAATGCAATGGGTGCAGAAAAGGGAGATCTGATGTTGATAGTCGCGGGTGATACCACAGTAGTGCAAAGAGCATTATCTGAATTAAGATTAGAAATGGGCAACAGATTGGAATTAAGAAAACCTGATGATTTTAAACCGTTGTTCGTGGTTGATTTCCCGTTGTTCAGATGGAGCGAGGAGGAGAAGCGATGGGATCCCTTACATCATCCTTTTACTTCTCCCAAAGAAGAGGACTTGGATAAGCTGGATGATGATCCGGGAGCTATAAATGCAAATGCTTACGACCTTGTGATCAATGGTATAGAGATTGCAGGCGGATCCATTCGAATACATAAAAGAGATATCCAGGAAAAGATCTTCAAGGCGATTGGGTTATCGGAAGAGGAAGCAAAAGAGAAATTCGGATTCCTCATGGATGCATTTGAATATGGAGCACCTCCCCATGGCGGAATTGCATTTGGTTTTGACCGGATCGTCGCTTTATTCGGAGGAACAGAGTCGATCAGGGAATATATTGCTTTCCCGAAGAATAATGCAGGGCGCGATGTGATGATAGATGCACCGGGTAAAGTCTCACAAGATCAATTGGATGAGTTGGGTCTGAGCTTGAAGAAGTAAACTGTGATTTAATGAGCACTAATGATTGGATTCGCCAAAAAAATGCACCATTTTCTGTATAAAATAAACCCTAATTTTATTAGTCAACCATTAATTTGCCTTGACTAATTATTTTACCGGACTGTACTAACCGGTAAAAATAAACACTTTTTTCAAGTTCAATTCCAATTAATTCCGTCCTTTTGCTAGTTATATTCGTTTGATTCACCAAATGTCCAAGTATATTATAAAATTCAAACCAAAGATCACTGAAATCTTCATGGTTTTCAATGTTGATTGTTAATCGATCATTAATGGGAACGGGGTATAACTCAAGTTTAATTTGATTATTAACCAAGTTGTTAATTCCGGTTGGGTAGACATATACCTTGAAAATATCTCCGCCTTGGCAACCTATGGAATCAGTTGCCAACAGGTAGTAAAATGTTGTTGTATCAGGTTTGGCCCAAGTGTAAACATTTGTAGGGTCAGTTAATCCCATTGCTGGTGACCATAAATATGTGATTGGCGGAATACCGA
>JACZTA010000237.1 GCA_022573915.1 Bacteroidota bacterium
GGTAATGGGATATTCACCATAGACCAATTTTGGCCCTGGTCTGAGGTATAAAGTAAACCCCCCACGCCTGCACTGTAGTTGGCCCAACCAGCATAACCTTTGCTAACATCTAAAAAACTGAATGAATAGATTGGGTTGTACTTATCACTAATGTTTTGTCTTGTCCATGATGTTCCATTAGTTGTTCGGTAGACCACTGCAGAGTCTGCTAGAACACCGCCTCCAACGATTCCAACATTCAAAGAAGAAAAGTGAACGGTCCTCAAATCCTGCGTAATTCCCGTATTTTGCTGTGTCCAACTGTCTCCCCAATCTGTTGTCTTATAGATGGTTCCCTGTTCACCCACTACGTAACCGGTGCCACCATAAGAAAAAGTAATATCAAATAATTGCACAGCACTGCCTGCAACATTTTTCGAAACCCAGCTTACACCACCGTTTGTTGTTTTCAAAACCATTCCTGCTTTAGTTGTGACAAAACCGGTATCCCGATTGATAAAATATACTGAGTTGAACCTTTGCATCGGATCGGCATGTATAATTTTCCAATTACAATCCAACAATATGTTTGAGTCTACCAATATTTTAATGGACTTAGTGGCCGTTCCACATGAATTTATCGCTGTGAACGTCAATGTATATACGCCTTCATTTTGGTATGAGTGAGAGGGATAAAAATTCACGGAATCTTTAAATCCATCACCAAAATTCCAAATCCAGGACGTTATATTTAGAGAATTGTTGGAAGTTACTACGACAGTGTCGCCCGGCCGTAGATGCATATTTGCAACTGCAAAATCGGCAGCAGGAGTTAATTGGCAATATTTGATCAGGCAATGTGACCGTCCAAGCGAATCTGCATCAATCCCTCCGGCAAAAACATTGAGATTTGTATCAACCGCGATAGCCCTGCCTCCTCTTGCCGAGGCACCGCTAACAGACCCATATTGTTTCTGCCAAATAATATTACCGTTAGTATTATATTTGATTGTCGTTATATGGTCGTCGTCCAACTCTCCTGCTACCACATAAATTTTACCATTTTTACCAATCTCAATGTCTCTAAATACATCGGCATTAACCGTTGTGCTCTTTGTCCATAAAAGATTTCCTGAACTATCATATTTGGCTATTCTTGCATCCTCACCATACGTGTACCCAATTGAATAAACGTTCCCTTTATTATCCGACTTTATCATTAAGCCCGTACCATGTGGTGAACCGACATCTTGATACCAAAGTAATAGCCCGGTTGAATCATATCTTGCGGTGAGCATAAAATCTCCAGTTAGAGCATTATGTTTACCCGTTACAAATATATTACCGAAATCATCTATGTCTATTCCAAAAAATCCCGTCCAGAAAGTTATAACCAAGCTGGTATCCCATAATAAAGTTCCCGTACGATTGTATTTAAAAATTCCGCCATTGTTGGCACGTAGACCAGCTACATAGCAATTATAATCCTTATCTATGGCGATTCCACTACCGAGGGTGGCACCTACCGGAGTGTATAATGTATCTGCCCACAATTGATTGCCTGCGCTATCATATTTTGCAGTAACTGCAGCGAAAGTGACTATAACCCCCGACTGTCCTGTCAAATAAACATTAGCACTATCATCTAGTACCATATCATTTAGTATATCATCTCCCCCTGAGTCAAACACGACCGACCAGAGTAAGTTACCGGAGCTGTCATATTTTAAAATTATATAATCGTTCATCACTGCGCCCGGCCCATATCCACCAATGTAAATGTTAGCCAAATCATCAATAGCGATTTTTTTAGCAATATACCCGCCACCTGATCCAAATGTATCAACCCATAGTAGATTTCCAGACGGGGAGTATTTCATCGTAAGAAGTTTACTGCTATAACCTGCCGTATAAACATTCCCCTCCTCGTCTGTTACTACATCTTCGAGCTTGTTGTTAACAGTTCCCGGAAAGTTGTAATGAATTATCCAATCCAGACTAGGTTGGCTTGATGCACCAAATAGTATAAAAAAACCAATAATTATCAGAAATACTGCTTTCACGATTTACCCAAGTTTTTTGGTATTATTATACTTAAAGATAATATAAATTAAAGGATTTTAGGACTGAGTCTACGTCTAAATTGCCGAGTTCTGTAAAGGGTAGAAAGAAGATTCCTGAATCTAAATTTGAAGTTCGATTTAATCGATGATTTAAATCAAATCAAACCTCACCTGCCAACCGTATCCGCCAGCCGGCGGAGAAGGTGGGAACATCTATTATCATAATTCTTCTATCAAGCGCAGCGCCGTCTTCTATCAAGAGGATTCGTTACTCGAGACCTTGCGCTTGCCTTCGTAAAACTCGAATTGCGTGAGGTGAAACGAATCATTGGGAATGACCTTCATCCATTTCTTGGCTTTCAAGAACCATTTACGCTGAAATGATTTATAGCCTTTCTTAAGATAAGCAGTAAGGAAAGGATGCAGGTAAAGTGTGATGGGCTTGTTTTTGTGCTCATGTAAAACCTTGTTTACTTCTTCTTCCAAATCATCAATTATATTCAGGCTCGGTCCAATTTGGCCGGTACCGTTGCAGGTAGGGCAGCTCTCATCTGCAACCACATCAATGGTAGGTCTTACGCGTTGTCTGGTTATTTGCATCAACCCGAAACGGCTCAATGGAAGAATCGTATGGCGGGCGCGATCGTCTTTCATGCCCTCGACCATGGCCGAATATACCTGCTTCTTGTTTGGTGGTCTTTTCATATCGATAAAATCGATGATGATGATCCCTCCTATATCTCTTAACCGCAGCAAACGTGAGATCTCCTTAACAGCCAGCAGGTTAACTTTGAGTGCATTATCTTCAAGGTTACTCGAAGCATCTACTTTAGCACCACTATTTACATCAATTACATTGAGCGCTTCCGTTTTTTCTATTACCAGGTAAGCGCTACCGGGCATGCTCACAATATTACTAAACGAAGATTTAATCGTCTTGGTAATATTGTAATGATCGAAAATCGGTTTTTCAGAATCATAATACTTGAGGATCTTCGCTTTCTCAGGTGCTATCCCCTTAATATACCTGCTGAGTTCAAAGTACATTTCCTTATCATCGACTTCAATATTGTTAAACGAATTATTGAGCAAGTCGCGCAATATCTTGGTAGTACTCCCTACTTCACTAAGGACCCTTCTCGATTTCCATTTGGTCTTATTATTTGGATTATTGGGTTGACTGACTTCTTCCTGAAGTTTAACAAATGCCTTTTCCCACTTTTCGATTATTTCTTTGAGATCCTCATTTAATTCTGCAACCTTCATGTTTTCGGCCATGGTCCTGATGATCAAACCGAAGTTTTTTGGTTGTATCATCTCTGACAATCGTTGCAGCCTGGTCCTTTCTTTTGAACCTTTTATCTTACTTGAGATGGAGACAATATTATTGAAGGGATAGACCACGAGGTTTCTGCCCGCAAGAGTGATCTCACTGCTCAAACGCGGGCCTTTGGTCGACATAGGTTCCTTTTCTATCTGAACCAATAGCAACTGACCGGGTTTGAGAACCTCAGCAATCTTGCCCGTCTTGAGCGTTTCAGGCTCGAGCACGAAATTAGTCAGCAGTGCTTCTTTTTGCACTCCTGAAATCGTGTCTTTTACAAATTTAAGCTGAGACCGTATGTTTGGCCCAAGATCGGTGTAATGGAGGAAGGCATCCTTTGGATGCCCAATATCCACAAAAGCAGCATTCAGCCCTGAGATGAGCTTCTTGACTCTGCCTATAAAGATGTCGCCTACGGCAAACTCTTTATCCAGGTGGTCATGTTGTAACTCTACAAGCTGCTTATTTTCGAGTAATGCAACCTCAATGCTCATGTCATTGCGGTTGACAATTAATTCCCTATTCACTTGTATGTATATTTTGTGCACAAAGACGAGGTACACTCATCCAGTGCGTGCAAATGGAAGTAGAAATGAAAATCAGAAGTACTATAAGGTAAGGAAGGATCTGTTTACCTGCTCTTCTTCTTGTGTCTGTTCTTCCTCAGACGTTTCTTTCGCTTGTGGGTGTTCATTTTCTTCGTTTTCCTCTTCTTTCCACTTGGCATAAACTAAATTTTTAAGTTAAATACTTATTTTTTCGACAATGTGTCTTATGATTTTATGATAAGGATCATCAATTAATCTCAATTGCATCGATATAATTATCCAGCATCTGAATTATTTCAGGATCCTCTATTAATGATTTACATTCCAGTAATACTTCTTTGGCTTTTTGCCCATTACCGGTCTTCACGTATGCTTCTCCAAGATTCAACCACGCATCGATCGAATGCGGTTCCGTTTCCAACGCTGTTTCAAATCGCATAATCGCTTTATCGTATTGAGCAGAATGCATGCTCAGTATCCCTAAATAATAGTTGGCATCAAAATTACCGGGTTCTTCAATCAAAATATCCTTCAAGAGACGAACAGCTCTCATGACCTCTTTAGTTCCATCAATAAAGCAAGTCGCCAATCGTATTCTGGCGGCTGTATTGCCCGGGTCAAGCTCAAACGCCTTTTCATAACAATAAATAGCGTTATCTACATAGAACCTAATAAGCACTGTATTATCTGCTTCTGCAAACGCAACCTGAAATTTATCTCCTGATAACATCCACTCCGAACTCTTAGATCGGTCATCCAGCGTATTCTTGAAATAATACGCACTAATATCCCGGAACCCGATATCATACCAGTTTTTAACAAGATTATTATCCTGCTGTAATGTCAAAAGTTCGTTTTCTGTTAATGTAGATTTCATTGAATCTATATAAAAATCATAATCGAATTCGGAAAATTCAACCTTGATTTCGTTAACATTACTAAACGCAGGCATTGTCGTTTGACCAAAAATGAACAAGGTTACAACGATACCTAAACTTAAAAAGATTGCGAGATATTGGAGTTCTTTCAAAATTTGAAGCTGATCTGTAAAGCGGCGAGAAGTCTATTGCTCAAGGACCGGTTTATTATTACCCGAGTCTTCGCGTGTCTCTTCTACAGCTGTAGTGTTGTTTGAATCTGCTAATTTATCTATTACTAAAGAGACAAAAGATTTTGATGGCTTAAATGCCGGAACCTTCCGCGCAGGAATAACGATAGTTGTATTTCTTCTTATATCTCGACCAAATTTTTTAGCCTTTGTTTTAATTATGAAACTTCCAAAACCCCTCACATGAACACTCTCACCCCGGGATAAGGTATCCTTTACTGTATGAAAAAATGTTTCCAAAGTAACTAACACGTCCACTTTTGGAATTCCAGTTTCAGTAGATATCCTACTGATTATATCTGCTTTTCTCATAACCGAATATTTATTAATTAATAATAAGGCACAAAGGTCGCCTTTTTCTTTAATATTTGGAAAAAAAGGCTGATAATAATTGGTACATTTGAACAGAGCCGTTATTGGAGAATAGCTTGTATTACCTTGATTTTCAGCGTTTTTCACTCTGCGACCACATGTTCAGCACAAATATCTTCGGAGAAAAGGCAATTAAATGGTATGGTTTGAATAAAAGGGACCTGCCATGGCGAAAAACACTCGATCCATATGTAATCTGGCTATCTGAAATTATCCTGCAACAAACCAGAATTAGCCAGGGATTACCATATTTTAACAAATTCATTGATAAATATCCGGATGTGCGTCAACTGGCATCTGCAGATGAACAGACAGTGCTTAAGTTATGGGAAGGATTAGGCTATTATTCCAGAGCTCGGAATATGATGGAGACTGCAAGAG
>JACZTA010000238.1 GCA_022573915.1 Bacteroidota bacterium
CACCGGGATCAAAATCTACGGTTACGGAATATTGCCCGGTTACGTACACATTGCCCGCGGTATCGGTAGTGATGGAATTACCATAATCACTTGATGTGCCTCCGATGGATTTAGCCCAAATAAAATTCCCGGCGGAATCTAACTTTTGTACAAAGACGTCTCTGCTGCCATTTGAAATCAAATTGAAGGTTGCCGCACCGGGATCAAAATCTACGGAGTCTTGATAATATCCGGTTAAATACACATTACCCTGCGCATCAGTGGTAATTGAAAGACCATAATCGCCGGATGTTCCCCCCATTGATTTAGCCCAAATAAAATTTCCACCGGTATCTAACTTTTGGATAAATGCATCTAAGTTGCCATTTGAAGTAAAACTGAAGGTTGCCGCACTGGGATCAAAATCTACGGAGTCTTGATAATATCCAGTTACATACAAATTGCCCCACGTATCGGTACTGATGGACCGACCGACATCCCAGGCAGTTCCTCCAGTGGATTTGGCCCAAATAAAATTCCCACTGGAATCTAACTTTTGGACAAAAATATCATAACCGCCATTTGATGTCAAATTATAGGTCCCCCCACTCGGATCAAAATCTACTATGCCTTCATAGATTCCGGTTACATACACATTGCCTGAAGCGTCGGTAGTAATCGAAAAACCCTGATCAACCCCCGTTCCACCCATGGATTTGGCCCAAAGAAAATTCCCATTGGCATCTAACTTTTGGATAAAACCATCCCTATCACCATTTGAATTCAGATTGAAGGTCAGCACACCTGGATCAAAATCCACCGTGCCTTGATAATATCCGGTAACATACACATTGCCCGAGGCGTCGGTAGTGATGGAAAAACTAAAGTCAGTGGAGGATGCACCCATTGATTTAGCCCATTCAAATTTGACGCCTTGAGCATGAATTGCTGTTGATAATAGACTTATTACAAGTACTACATAGATTTTTTTCATCGTTACTCTTTCACCAGTTTGTATTGCTGTTTCTCACCTTTAGAGCTGACTTCAATAATGTAGACACCCGGTGCTTCTTTAAATTCAAATTGATGAATTTGTGTGTTAATATTTTCTACTTGATAAATCAATTGACCGCTGACACTAAATACTTTTATGGATACTTCTTTTAAGTTTCCCAAATCGATGGTTACCAGTCCGGAGTTTGGATTAGGATAGATAGATACGCTATTAAAAAAAGTGTTTTCCACTATGCCCACTTTTGAAATGTTTACACAAGTTGAAGTATCTGTACAATTATTTTGAGTTACTTCAACCGCATAATCACCATTGACGGAAGCAGTGAAGCTTTGTGCTGTTTCTCCTGTAATTACAGCGTAATTATTATTACAATCTAACCACTGGTATAAGGCTCCTGTTGCATTTGCTGTAATACTAGGATCAGTTGTCGTCACACTTACATTTACGGTATTGATCGTTAAGTTCAATGTAACAACTGAATCACAGCCTGCTGCATTGGTAAATGTATCTGTGGCAGTGTTGTTACTTGCCGTATAAGTATTTCCATCGCTCCAGGTGTAAGAATCGCAAGCGGTGATAACATCTATACTTCCGTTGTTATTTATTGTAAGGTTTAAAGTAATGATCGAATCACAGCCTGCTGCATTGGTTAAAATATACGTAGCTGTATTGTTGCTTACCGCGTAGGTAATGCTGTCAATCCAAATAAGGCTGTCGCAGACCGCAACAACATCTGTGCTTGTTGTACTGTATGCTATGGTTAAGTTTAAAGCAACCACTGAATCACAGCCTGCTGCATTGGTTAAAGCATGAGTTGCGGTATTGTTGCTCACAGTGTAGGTATTTCCATCGATCCAGGTATAGTAATCACAGGTAGTGATAATATCGGTACCCGTGTTTGAAACACATGGACTCAGTTTCTGGATAAAAACATCCAAACCGCCAATAGAAGATAAATTGAAGATTGCCGCGCTAGGGTCAAAATCTGCCGTATTATAATATTGTCCTGTTACATAAACGTTTCCTACTGAATCGATAGTGATAGAAGAACCATTATCAAGAGATGTTCCACCCATTGATTTTGCAAAAATAAATTTTCCACCTGTATCTAACTTATGGATAAAAATATCTGAACTGCCTTTTGAAATCAAATTGAAGGTTGCCGCACCTGGATTAAAATCTGCGGTGTCTTGATAAAACCCGGTTATAAACACATTACCCGATATATCGTTAGTGATGGAATAACCGAAGTCATTAGAGGTTCCTCCTACAGACTTTGCCCAAATAAAATTACCGCCTGTATCTAACTTATGGATAAATACCTCGAAGCCACCGTTTGAAATCAAATTGAATGTTGCTGCACCAGGATCAAAATCTGCAGTATCTCGATAATAACCAGTCGTTAACACATTGCCTGCGGTATCAGTGGTGATAGAATAACCCACATCAGAATCTGTTCCTCCCATAGATTTGGCCCAAAGAAAATTCCCGCCGCTATCCAACTTCTGGATAAATACATCCCCTTGTCCATTTGCAGTCAAATTAAAGACTGCACCGCTCGGATCAAAATCTACGGTGCTGCCATAAACTCCTGTTATTAACACGTTACCTAAGGCATCAGTAGTGACGGAATTACCCTCATCCCAAGACGATCCACTCATAGATTTAGCCCAAAGAAAATTCCCGCCGGTGTCTAACTTCTGGACAAATATACCCGCTTGTCCAATTGCAGATAAATTGAATGTTGTCGCACCAGGATCAAAATCTACCACGCCGAGATAATATCCAGTTGTTAACACATTGCCTGAGGCATCGATAGTGATGGATCGACCAACATCGGCAGATGATCCACCCATAGATTTGGCCCAAATAAAATTCCCGGCTGGGTCGAGCTTTTGGATAAATACATCGACTGCACCTGTTACCGTCAAATTGAATGTCGACGCCCCCGGATCAAAGTCTACTGTACCTTGATACCACCCAGTTATATACACGTTGCCCCAGATATCGGTGGCGATGGAATGACCTCGATCGCCCAATGTTCCACCAATTGATTTTGCCCAGATAAAATTCCCAGCCGAATCTAATTTTTGAATAAAAATATCGTCGTCGCCATTTGAAGACAAATTAAATGTCGACGCACCCGGATCAAAATCTGCCGTACCTCGATAATAACCGGTTATTAATACATTTCCGAATAAATCGACTGTGATGGATTCGCCATTATCATCAGCTGATCCACCTATGGATTTGGCCCAATCAAATTTAACACTTTGGGCATGAATTGCTGTCGATAATAGACTTACTACAACTGCTAAAAGGAATTTTTTCATTACTATGTGATTGCCCTAATTTATTTTTTGCTTAGCCCCTCAACCGGCTGCGGAATATAATGCCCTACACCCCCGCCTCGCTCATCATCAAAGGTAGTAGGTATTTCCTCTTTCTCTGTTTTATATTGCCAGGTGACTACTTCCTTGCCATCATCTCTTCTTTCCATCGTAATGCAGTTCTCTGCCGGACAAACCAAGGAGCATAAATTACAACCCACGCAGTTGTCTTCAATGATAAATGGAATTCTGCTATCGGGTTTCAAGCCGATCGCCTGATGGGCCCCATCCTCACAAGCGGTATAGCATAATTGACATTCGATACAATTATCCTCATTGATCTCTGCAACAACTTTATAGTTCAGGTTTAGTTCTTCCCATGTTTTTACATTACCCAAGGCTTTGCCTTGCATCTCATCAATGGTATCAAACCCTTTATCCGTCATATATCTTTCCAGTCCGGGTAGCATTTCTCTGATGATTCCAAATCCATAATGCATGACCGCAGTACAAACCTGCACATTATTTGCGCCTAATAATAGATATTCCACTGCATCCCGCCAGGTCTCGATTCCGCCAATCCCTGATATAGGTAATCCAAGTGAAGTATCCTGCGCACAGGACTTGACCATGTTTAACGCAATGGGTTTTACAGCCGGGCCACAGTATCCACCGTTGGTACTTTGTCCGTCCACAACAGGGTAGGGAACGTAATTATCTATATCCACTCCAACCAGACTTTGAAAAGTATTGATCAAAGATATTGCATCACCCCCACCTTGTTTGGCCGCTAAAGCCGGTTCGGTAATGTCCGTGATATTAGGAGTGAGCTTTACAATGACCGGAGTCTTTGCAACTTCCTTCACCCAACCAACGATAGTTTCTAAAACCTTGGGTTCTTGTCCGACCGCCGAACCCATACCGCGCTCACACATGCCATGAGGGCAGCCAAAATTCAGTTCGATCCCATCCACTCCCGCATTTTCAACATCCTTGATGATCTGATGCCATTCTTCTTTTGATTCTACCATTAAAGAAGCGACAACGGCATTATCCGGAAAATGCTTTTTAACTTCTTCAATTTCCTTGAGGTTATCCTTCAACGGACGATCAGTGATCAGCTCTATATTATTGAAGCCCACCATCCGGCTGTCTTTGTAATTTATTGCTCCATACCTGCTGGAAACATTAATGACAGGTATGCCCAGCGTTTTCCATACGGCGCCTCCCCAACCCTGGTCAAATGCTTTCATGACCTGGTAACCTGAATTGGTGGGTGGGGCTGAAGCCAGCCAAAATGGATTGGGTGATTTTATTCCCGCTAAATTTGTCGATAGATCAGGCATATATTCTCCTATTTTTTTGAAAGATATTTATGAATTCCCGTGGCCGCTACCTTGGCCTCCGCCACTGCGTTAACCACTTCCACGCCGCCGTTAACTGCATCTCCTGCTGAAAAGTAGAAGGGATTTCCGGTTTGAAAGTTCTCTTCGCTTATAAGTATTCTATTCTTGTCATCCAGCTTCAGATTTGGGATCTGTTTTAACAGATCAGTGAATTTAGTTTGTCCGGTGGCGCGAATAACCATGTCGCAGGATTCCACAAACTCAGAACCTTCGATGGTTTCAATATTTCCTTTGTCAGATTTCGTTTTGATAAATTCAACCCCTTCCACTTTTCCGTTACCAATTATCTTTTGCGGTGCTACGTTAAACATTCCTTTTACTCCCACCGATTTTGCGAGATCAAATTCAAACTCAAAGCCTTTTATTTCAGATTTTGACCTGCGATAAGCCAATATCACTTCGTCAGCACCCATGCGTGCGGATTCAGAAGCCACATCCATGGCTGTATTACCACCCCCGATGACGATCACTTTTTTCCCGATATCTACTTTCTCATGATTCATCCTGAGACGCTCGATGAAATCTATTGCTCCATAATAGTTTTTCAGATCTTCTCCCGCGATACCGAGCTCACTGGTTTCTACCAAACCAATACCAATGAATATTGCATCGTAATCCTCTTCTAATTTTTGGAGCTCTTCAAGTGAACCAATGCGCTGATTGTATTTCACAGTATAACCAAACTGCTCTTCCAGATAATCCATTTCCCGCATGACAGCTTCGTTAGTGATCTTATAAGGAGCAACACCGGATATAGTCAATCCGGAGGGCCGCTCTTTGGCTTCAAAAATATCTACCTCATAACCATACATTCGAAGCTCACATGCGCAGGAGATCCCGGCAGGGCCGGCGCCGATCACCGCAATTTTCTTCCCATTTGATTTTGGCAGGATGAACAGCTTTGTTTTCTTTTCAATCACCTCGTTCGTGACATAAGCCTGCAGTCTGCCAATCTCAATTGGTTTCACATCCTCGTGATTGTACACGCAAGCGCCTTCACATAGAACTTCCG
>JACZTA010000239.1 GCA_022573915.1 Bacteroidota bacterium
TTTTTATCCAAAAGTTAGATGCCGCTGGAAACTTTCTTTGGGCTAAATCCATGGGAGGCACGTTTGATGATTATGGTTATTCCATCATAACTGATACATCGGGTAATGTTTTAATAACCGGATCTTATGGAGATACGGTGGATTTTGATCCAGGTGCAGCAAGCTTCAATTTGACTGCAAATGGCTACAGCGATGTTTTTATCCAAAAGTTAGATGCCGCCGGAAACTTTATTTGGGCTAAATCAATGGGTGGAACATCAAGCGATTATAGTTATGCGATGGCTACCGATACCTTCGGCAATATTTATATAACTGGATCTTATCGAGACACAGCAGATTTTGATCCGGGTGCTGCGACCTTCAATTTAATTTCAAATGGCATCGACGATATTTTTATACAAAAATTAGATCCTGGTGGAAATTTTATTTGGGCGAAATCCATTGGGGGACCATCTACTGATTTATGTTATTCTATCACGACCGACGCCCTGGGCAATGTATTAATAACCGGATATTACCAAGATAGCGTAGATTTTGATCCGGGTGCCGCAACCTTCAATCTGACTTCAATTGGCCTAGAAGATTTTTATATTCAAAAGTTAACACCGTGTGCTCCTAGTACAGTGACTGATATAATCAACGCTTGTGATTCTTCCACCTGGATCGATGGTAACACCTATATCTCTAATAATAATACAGCCACTCATACCTTAACGAATGCAATAGGTTGTGATTCGGTAGTTACATTAGACTTAACAATAACGATCAGTAACACAGGCACAACGGTTATCACTGCTTGTGATTATTACACTTGGATTGACGGAAATCTATACACAATGAGCAACAATGTGGCCACTCATACCTTAACTAATGACGCAGGATGTGATTCGGTAGTTACACTTAACTTAACGATCAATACCGTAGATGTAAGTGTGACGGCAACTGATCCTAGCATCACTGTTAATACAACAGGAGCTTCATACCAATGGTTGGATTGTAATAATAACTACGCTATAATAGCCGGAGACACAGCACGAATTTTTACAGCTTCTGCTAACGGTAATTATGCTGTTGAAGTGACAGAAAACGGTTGTACAGACACTTCCGTTTGCACAACTATTGCAACAATAGATATAGAGGAAAACACTCTATTTAATAGTATATCCATCTATCCTAATCCAATCCAGGAACTAGTAATTATTTATTTAGGTAATTTAAGAGAAGTATCCATCAAAGTTTTTAATGTTAGCGGTCAATTGATTTATAGAGCAGAAAACATCAATGCGTCAAGTCACCAATTTAAATTAAATGGAGCAACAGGTATTTACTCTATTGAACTAAGCTCTCAAGGTCAGAAACAACAATACAAACTGGTGAAGGAATAATGATTTGCCAACAAAGGCTCACAATGCATGGCCGTTCTGAAAAGACCGCTTCCGTTTACTTGCCGAAACATTATATTCAATCGTTATCTTTAGTTGAGATAGTATCTAGAATTTGGACGTAAGAAAAATTTTAAAAATGGATCCCATAAGTCAATTTGAACAAGAGAAGAAGGAAAGGATCGAGGCTTTTGGAGGAGATGAACAACTTCAGAAACTTGGATTTGAATGGTTGAAAGAATCCATGTCTAAATTATATGTCTATAATTTTAATTGGATGGGCAGGCCAATCATCCAGACTCCACAGGACATGTTTGCGATGCAGGAAATAATCTGGAAAGTAAAACCTGATTTGATTATAGAAACGGGCATAGCACACGGTGGTTCACTCGTTTACTACGCTTCCTTGCTTGAGATGATGGGAAAAGGCGAAGTGCTGGGGATAGATATTGACATCAGGGTGCATAACAAAAAGTTAATCGAAGAGCATCCAATGTATAAGAGAATTATGATGATCGAGGGATCTTCCGTTGATAAGGAGGTTATAGAGAAGGTCAGGGAAGTTGCCGCAGAAAAAGAGGTGGTGCTGGTCTGCCTTGATTCCAATCATACGCATGACCATGTATTGAGTGAACTTCGCAATTATTCTGCCATGGTGACCAAAGGGAGCTATATTATCGTTTTTGACACACATGTTGAGGATATGCCGGCAGAATATACAGCCAACAGACCTTGGGGACCCGGAAACAGTCCTAAAACTGCCGCAAGAGTATTTTTAAAAGAAACCGGCGATTTTGAACTAGACACTGAATTCCAAAATAAAGTTGTCGCAACAACCATGAGAGATGGATGTTTGCTCAAAGTAAACTAATAGAATGCATCCTGACATCACCGTGCTTATTCCCACTCAGGATCGTCATGCAAAACTATCGCGCATATTGAAGTACCTGGATGGTTCCGGCTTGAAAATAAAAGTATTCGATTCTACAGCTGACTCATTTGAAAAGTTGAATGATTTTCCCGGGATTGAATATGAACATCTGCCGGGTAAGGAATTATTTATTAAAAACCATGATGCCGTTCAATCTGTGAAGACTAAATTCACCGTTTTCTGTGCTGACGACGATTTTATAATACCTGATGGCGTTAAACATTGCACTGAGTTTTTAGAAGAAAACCACGATTATTCATGCGCACAGGGTAATTACATTTCTCACAGACTGGTCAATCGCTCTGTGGTATACAAGCCGATCTATCTGAATTTTATTGATGCTAATATAAACATGACCAGCGCTGCTGATAGATTAGTAAGTTATTTTTCAAACTATATACAGCTATTCTACGCGGTTCATCGCGCTGATTCAATAAAACGAGTTTTTTCTGAAGGTATTAACAAGATCAAGAATTATAATTTGATGGAACTTCTGGTAGCGGGACTTAGTATTATAAATGGCAAGTATAAAACCATCCCTGTGTTTTATTCTTCAAGAGAGAGCGGGACACCTTCTTCTTCAAATGAAACTGACAGTTTGGAAGAGATCTCAACTTCAGAAAAATACAAATCTGAATATGCTTCATTTTTGAATTCCTTTGCAATAAACTTAGCTGAAGTCGATAAGGTCGAGCCACAGGTGGCTGCCGGTATTATTCAAAAGGCCCTGCAAATTTATGTGGAAAGAACAATGCAACGAAATACGCTTACGAGTGGAAAAAGTGGAGATAACGCTAATCTGCGTACAGCAGTCAAAAAAATACCCTATCTGGGCAAACAAGTTCTATCTAAATATGATAATACACTGGGGATTAAAAATTTGCAAAAGGAAGGAGAACAACAGGTAGAGGGATTGGAAGGATTTCCTTTTGATAAGACCAGGAATCAGGCGGCATTGAATAAGATCAAAGAATTAATCAAAGAAATACCTATAAGGGAATAATTACTTGACCGTGATGGAAAAGCAGCGTCTGATAAGATCCTTGGTTTATATTGATATACCCACACAATCAAAGGTATTATTTCCCGTTACTCAACTGCTTAAGGAATCGCAAAAATATTCACCTTTGATTTATCTGGATGGGTCTCGCCATGATCTAAAATCAATCCAGGAGGAATGTGAGGAAAATAGTTATGATTATGTATTGGATACAGACAATTCGATAAAAAGGGAATCGTTGACCTCACGGAGCCATGAACGCGAGCCTTCACAAAATACTGAATCAAAGATAGCGGTAAAGCCTCGCTCATTCCTGATAGAATTCCTGTCTTATTCACGCTTTCTGAAAAGTACCTTTAGGTTTTTTCTTAGGTTGTTGAAGGAAAATGAAATTCAATTACTATTGGTCACTCGTGATGGAATAGGGCATAATTATAATATTCTTGTTAAGGCGGCAAAAAGGATGAATATTTCCGTAGTGATCATTCCATTTACTGTTGCCAATGCTGTGGAGCCTGCATTAAAAATTTATCTGGATTATAATCACCGGATAAAATCGGGAATAGCCCGAATGGTGGCAAGCATATACTCGAATTGGGTCTATAAATTCAGGGGGAGTAAACTCTTGAGATTACGGGCACCGCATATTTTGGCGAGTGAACTATTCGGTTTTGGAACGAAGCAACCGTGGCTGGATTATAGTGGAAATGCTGATTTCATCGCTGTTGAAAGTGAATTCATGAAAGATTATTATCTATCAGAAAATATTCCGAACGCTAAACTGAAATTCACCGGCTCACTGTATGAAGATAAACTGACGGTAAATATTAAAAATGGGGAGAATGAAAAACGAGCGTTGTTTGATAAATATGGATGGGATATTAGTAAGAAATTGATACTGTGCGCGTTTCCACCCATTTACGAAGGACGGGAAAAACTATTGGATCAAAACTATTTCTATTTTAAAACTTTGGGCGAATTAATCGATTTTTGGATCGATTCATTGGTTTCCTGCAGTAATGCACAGGTGATCATAAACCCTCATCCCCGAAGTAAATTGAAGTTTATGAAACACATCGAGGAAAAAGGTGTGGTTATCATAACGGATGAACTGGTAAAATTAATGCCGTTATGTGATATATTTGTAGCTAGCATGTCGGCTACTATCCGAATGGCTGTAGCTTGTGGCAAACCGGTACTGAACTATGATATGAATAAGTATGGATACACGGACTTCATTGATATTGCCGGGGTGATAACTGTTGAAGAAAAAGATCAATTCGAACAAGAATTAAAGAAGTTGACGGATCAGGAGGAGTATTATAAACAGGTCGAGGCGGCGCAGATAGAAAAGAGTAATTATTTTGGAACGCTTGATGGAAAGGCAAAAGAGCGAACCTTAAAGGTGTTGGATGATCTTTTTAGAAATTGATGAACTCATAAAATGAACAATACGCTGATCATTGCAGAAATAGCCCAAGCCCATGACGGTAGCTTAGGGATTCTTCATTCTTATATAGACGCGGTCTCCAAAACAGGTATTGATATCATTAAGTTTCAAACTCATATTGCAGAAGCAGAAAGTAGTGAGTATGAACAGTTTAGGGTGAATTTTACAAAAAAAGACAAGACCAGGTTTGATTATTGGAAACGGATGAGCTTCACTCCGGACGAGTGGCAGGAGATCAAGACACACTGCGATGAGGCGAATGTTGAGTTTATGAGTTCACCGTTTTCTCTTGCAGCGGTTGACATATTGGAAAAGCTGGCTATGAAGCGCTATAAGATTGCATCGGGTGAGCTAAGCAATTATTTGATGCTGGAAAAAATTGGAAGGACAGGAAAGCCGGTGCTGATTTCATCCGGCATGAGTTCTTTTCAGGAAATAGATTCCGTCATAAACTTTTTAAAACCGTTTGGAAATGAGTTGAGCCTGTTTCAAACTACCACTGCCTATCCCACGAATCCCCAGCAGGTAGGGTTGAACGTAATTCAGGAAATGTTGGACAAGTACCCATTCAAGATCGGGCTCTCAGATCATTCAGGAACGATATTTCCATCTTTGGCGGCAGTCTCGATAGGAGCGTCTATCATTGAAGTGCATGCTGTTTTTAATAAGGAAATATTTGGTCCGGATACGGAGGCTTCTTTGACAATCGACCAAATAGCCGAATTGGTTGAAGGTATTCGATATATTGATAAGGCGAAAGCAACCAAGGTTGATAAAAACGATATATCAATCTATGAGGAGCTTCGGGTCATGTTCGGTAAAGCATTAGCGGTGAACAAAGGTTTATCAAAAGGCCATGAATTAAAATTTGAAGATCTCGAAAGTAAAAAGCCGCT
>JACZTA010000240.1 GCA_022573915.1 Bacteroidota bacterium
TTGGTCGTTTTCCGGTTTGCATCTTCAACCAGGGTATTGTTTCTTATATCAACTTCATAGAATTTAAAATGATCATCTTCAAAATCGGGTCTATGCAATCCCCAGCCTGCTACATTTACTCCTTTCTTAAGAAGTTTTAACACTAGTTCTTTACCAATACCGGTACTAACGCCTGTTATAACTGCAGTTTTATTGTTTAAATCCATAAGAAATCGGGTTGTTGAATACTCAGATGTACAATATGAGCGAATGAATTATCAATCGGAAAAATAAACCACCTTTAACGTGGTTTTATCAGAAAGGTTTCTCAGTTGAGCCAGATATATCCCGCTTAATACGTCGGAAGCAGGATCCCAATTAACTGTATACTTGCCGTGTAGCATGATTTCATTTACCAGCTGCCTGACCAGTCGTCCGGAAATGTCATAGATGTTTAATTCAACATTAGATTCATAGGGAATTTCCATACTAAAAGTGACGCCTTCGCTGGAAAAAGGCACGGGTGAAACATTTAGTACCAACTCGGTATAAAGACTCGAGGGTTCAATACCTATTGAATCGATATCATTAGTCTTCCATAACCCTCCTCCAATACTCGCTATCCACAAAGTTTTTTGTGTCGGGTCATTTGGATCGATCATTACGCTACGGGTTCGTCCTCCAACGTTGGAAGGGCCTCTTTCCTCCCAAATGATCGCATAGTTGGTGCCGGTTGTTGGGATCGTACCTGTGAACAACCCTCTGCCATGTGTTGCAGCCACAACGGCATTGTCACTACTTCGAAGTCTTATCATATCAGTTCGCACATTAGCGAGTCCCTGATTGGACAACACCCAATTTGTGCTGGATCCATTTAGTTTATTGGTAAAGAAAATACCCAGCTCCGTCGCCAAGTAACAAACCTCGGGGTTAGTAGGATGTATAAGCGCCCAGAAAACCGGTATGTTAGGCAGGTTTCCTTCTACGGAAGTCCAGGTTGGATTTGGGCCATCAGCATCCTTGGACTCAAAGACACTTTTAATATCATAATTTGAAAAAGTGACAATCACGTGATTTACGTCATTGGGATTCACATAGATACATGATGTCGTCACATAGCGACCTTTTGGTAATGAACCTGCACTATCGAGCCTGATAGGTGTATCTATCGCGGTGCTGTTATTCGCGTTTTCAATCTTATAAATATTGACAGGGGTGTTGCTGGGAGCCGCAGATAAACGCCTTCCTAAATATATGGTATTGGGTTTACTCTTTGAAATACCAATTGCGGAGATCTTTGCTCCAATGGTCGCTGCCGCTAATTCCCAATCCTCTGCATCTGCTGTAGCCGCATTTGAAAGTCGCCATAGTCCGGTATCAGATGCCATATAAAGCAGATCAGGATCGTTCGGATCCATTTCCCACGGATTGATAAATAGGATATCTTTCGCTTCAACATAAGGATTGGTGATCGTATCGTACAGTCCGTCAGAGACATTACTAAACCTGAAAAATGGTAAGAGTTGTTTCGTGGTATAAACGATGTCAGGGTTATCATGATTGAACGCGCAAAATGCACCGTCACCGCCGGTTAATTTAACGAACTCCGTAATGCTGTCGCCATCAGACCTATGTGTTCCATTATCCTGCGTTCCTCCGATGATCATATTATTTCCGGCGTCAGGATGAATGGCAGCGGTGTAATATTGCGTCACGTTATAGCTCTCATTCAAGCTTTCAAAATCAGGATTTGCAGCAGTCATATTCGTCGACCTCCATAATCCGCCATCATTTGCAAAATAGACCACGTCCGAACTTTGAAATAACACAAAGTGCTGATCGACATGTACATAGATCATTCCTGCTGAATCGTATTTGTTATGTGTAAGCTGTTGCCAGTTATCACCACCATCTCGCGACCGCCACAGGTTAAGCCCTCCGGCAATCACCACGTTCTCATCATTGGGGTCTACTGCCAGAGACAGATCGTACCAAGCTTGTTTCTTAGCCATGTTCTTATTTCCCCCCGGATCGCTGACGGCAAACCACTCCTCACCTTTATTGATGGTTTTGTAAACCCCGTGTACCCTATAGG
The DNA here is from genome assembly GCA_022573915.1 of Bacteroidota bacterium. GTDB lineage: Bacteria > Bacteroidota > Bacteroidia > Chitinophagales > JACZTA01 > JACZTA01. Next base: position 2,075 of record JACZTA010000240.1, read on the forward strand.
GTGATGTGGAGGTTACAGGAATAACGTAAGCGACACTATCGTTAGAAGGGGCAGTTGCCAGCTTAATTCTGGTCATCTTATTTATTTTAGGCAGACTGTCTACTTTTCTGCTCCAATCACCGTCGTCACCTGTATCGGAATAATATACTCCACCACCAGTTTCAAATAATATTCCTAAAGTTGCAAATATTCCACCTAGCTTTGCAAACTCAATATCACAAACACTATTGACCGGGGCCCCCGCACCCTTTCCCAACACCTTGTTAAAGGTGACTCCTCCGTCTTGTGAGCGCTGCACACCTCCCGTCCGTGTTGCAACATATATGTCGCTTGTTAAAGGGTGTACCTTTATATCCTGGCAATAATAGAAAGCAGCATTATCCGTGGAACTCAACTGCACCCAATTTTCGCCAGCGTCGGTCGACTTCCACACTCCCGAGCCCCTCACAGCATCTGCATTATACCAACCTTCACCCGTGCAGAAGTAGAATGTCTGAGTGTCATTAGGATCATAGGTCATTTTTGTAATACTCAGAACCTCAAAGAAATCATTGGCAGGAATCCAATAAGCCCCGTAATTATCCTCTTGCATTTTAAAAGATGGGACACGGCCTTCGGCCTTTAATTGTTCATAAACATGCCATTTAGAGAAGGCAGGAACTTTACCTGTATTTGGATTAACAACTCTATAAAGATCAAATTCAAATGCTTCCATAGGATAAACCGGTCCTTCATCTGATTGAATGGAATCGTTGGTCTCAGAAGTGCTTGAACCAATGTCACGACAAATAAATAAGCTCAGAATCAGAGTTCCAAGGAGTACAACTATAAAGAGAAATGAGTTTTTCATAATTTCCCACCAGTTTGTACTGAGGCTCAGGGATTATGCAAGTTAAAGATAATGTTTCAATAACCGGATTAAACAATAAATAATTCAAATGGTCAACTTCACTCAAATAAAAGAAACGGGCATTTATGTCATGGATCTTGAAAGAACGAAAGCCTTTTATCATGGGCTGTTAAACCTCGACATCATTTCTGAGGAATCAGGAAGGCACATATTTTTTAGGGTGGGAACCTCTGTATTGCTTTGTTTTATTGCCGAAGCAACCAAGATGGATAAAGAACTACCTGCTCATTACGGTACCGGTGAACAACATTATGCTTTCGAGGTAAATCAAGAGGATTACGAAAAATGCAAATCGGAGTTTAATAAATTGGGGATTGCAATCGAAAAGGAAGTAACATGGAATGGTGCGAGATCATTTTATTTCCGCGACCCTGATAATCATCTAGGGGAAGTAGTAATGGAAAAAATGTGGGACTAAAGACAGAAAATGTATAATGAATATTGTATAATGTAAATTGACTAGCGGACTGAAGACAGCAGACTTGGCCGTCAGATAAAGAACACACAAAGGCAGATTCCATGCACCATTCAATAATGCAGGCAAGGACTTATAAACTCATTTTTTCCTTCATCGTTTCATCTAAAAGCACAATCTTCTTCTTTTCGTAGTCATAACAAACCATTCCGGTCTTGGCATGTGCCAGATCTTTGTCAGTTGACTTGTTTACCAGTTTATAATAAATGTCAAATCCAAACTTAGAGAAGTCTGTAGCCGTTACTTCAACTTTTATCACATCCTGATGAAATCCTTCCGATTTGTATACAATGACCGTATCTGCCATGATCAAACCAGCCTTACCGAACTTGAGTTCACTCACTTCATATTCCTTCAGATACCTGATCCGCGCTTCGTGCATGATGGAGAGTACAGAGTCATTGCCCAGATGACCACCGTAATTGATATCATCTATTCTGATAATAATTTCTGTCGAGTAGCTGAAATGTTCAGGTAATTTGAGTTTTATCCTTGCCATAAAAAAAACCCGGTCGCATGACCGGGTTTAGTATTTATAGATTCTTCAAGTATTATTCTACAACGATCTTCTCCGTCCAAATTTGTTCTCCTGCTTTCATTTGTAACAGGTATATACCGGGAGAAAGATCAGTTATATTGATCTGATAATCAAACTTACGTGAAGCGTGTTGTTCAATATGAAGCACTTCGATGCCCAATAAATTCCTAAGAGACATCTTTACTTCCGCATCTTCTATCAATGTCAACTCAACATTAAAATGTCCGTCGTTAGGATTTGGATATACAGTCAATTTGTTATACACATTAGGATCTATATTACTGGTAAACATGACATTAATACTATCTTTTCCTTTACAACTATCAGCATTAGTATAGGTCATATAATACCATCCGTCTGCTTTAGCCCAAGTACACTCTGAAACGTCACCTGTTGACCAAACAGTTATTCCACCAACATTAGGTGGTTCAATACAAAGCTGTACGCTGTCAAATACACCCACAACGGGTCCTGTAGGTCTAATTGTATCCTGGGGTCCGCAATTCAATCTGAGTATCAGTGCTTGGCTAATACTATCGCATCCAACACATGTATTACTGTATGCTCCGGATATAGTTGGGAAATTGCCACTTTTTGTATTTCCGGTAATTAATAAATCCGTACCTGTTATATCAACACCATATTCATCAGCTGATCCACCATAAAAACTTGAGAAAGGAACAGTCATTAAATCCTTATACAAGAAAACTCCAAAGATATCTGATCCACCACCAATAGTTCCTTGATATGGATTAACGACAGGGAAATTGGAGCTCGTGGTTTCACCAACTATATAAACATTGCCATCACCATCCATAGTTACCCCATGGGCAATGTCATTCCTTGTACCTCCATAATAGGTTGAAAAAGTAAAAGCATTACCACTTGCGTTTAGCTGAGTGATAAAAGCAGAAGTTAAACTATCGCAACTAGTACACACCCCTTGACCCGTAAGTGGATTTTTTAATGGAAAACTCTTACTTCGGGTGCTTCCAACGACAATAGCTTTCCCTGTAGCATCGACTGCTATTCCCAGAGCAATATCAACAGCACTATCTCCTAAATAAGTCGAATAAACTATCGCACCCGAAGGGTTTATTTTGGTTACAAAGGCTTCAAAAACCGGACAGGTCAAGCAATTAGATTGAGCGGCATTTAATATATGATAATCGGGGCTTTCGGTGTGACCTGCAATATAAACATTGCCTGAGGCATCCAATACAATATCGTTTCCCACGTCCAGTGTACTCGCACCCAAACCACTTGTATCACCCAGATAGGTAGAGTAAACAAGTGAATCTCCATTGGGGCTAAATTTAGAATAGAAGGCATCTCCTATGAACGCTACACAGCCATAACAGGTATCCTTGATGGCTCCAGCAGTAGTTGGAAAGTTTTGGCTTGCAGTATAACCTGTGACATGCGAATAACCGTTTGCATCCACCGCTACGCCATATGCTATATCAGCATAATAGCCACCATGAAAAGAAGAATAAATCAGAGAATCTCCTGCAGCAGTTAGCTTGCAAATAAACGCTTTGGTTAAGAATGGACATACGATGCAGGAGTCATTCAATGCATTTACCAGTGGCCAGTTCCCGCTTAATGTAGAACCTACGCCGTAAATATCTCCT
>JACZTA010000025.1 GCA_022573915.1 Bacteroidota bacterium
ATAGACCGTGAAAGCTTCATTGTTGATTCCGAATGTTTGACTGGTCGTCAACTTCTTGAATTGGCAGGAAAAACACCTATTGAAAGGTATCAGATTAACCAGAAGCTTCGTGGTGGTGAAATAAAGAAGATTCAATACGACGAAGAGATATGTTTTACTACGCCTGGAGTAGAGCGATTCATGACTTTACCACTTGACCAGACTGAAGGCTAATGAGAAGGCAGTTTAACCTGCCTGAGCAGGATGTTGAATATCTGGAATCAACCGGGTATTCTTGGGAAACAATAACTGAAAATGGAAATTGGGTACTAATTTCCTGCTACTCTGTTCCCAAGGGTTATAATGTTACGGAGGTTACTACTGCACTTCGAATAGACCCAGGGTATCCAATAGGACAAATTGATATGGTTTATTTTTTACCACATCTCTCTCGAAGCGATGGTAGGCCGATAGGAGCTCTTGCAATACAGCAATTTGATGGTAAACAGTGGCAACGGTGGTCAAGACATAGAACTCCCGAGAATCCGTGGCGCCCAGAAGTAGATTGCATATCTACCCATATGACCCTTGTAGATCACTGGTTAGAGCGTGAATTTAAATTAAGATAAATCATGGGAAATGTCAGTTTCAAGATTTCTGGTAAGGCTTATCATTCCTTAAAGGAGCACTTGTTCCCTGGTGATGGCAAGGAAGCCGTAGCATTGGCTATATGTGGCAGGGGTGAAGCTGATAGTGGGGATGTGATACTGTTGGTACATAATGTGGTTATGATACCGTATGAGCAATGCGAAATCCGTGAGCATAATTTTATCAAATGGTCAACCGAATTACTAACGCCGCACCTCGTACAAGCGGTAAAGAATAATATGGCTATCGTGAAAATTCACAGCCACCCAACATCATATAATGAGTTTTCACAAACAGATGATAGATCTGATATCGAACTATTTGATTCTATATATGGATGGATGGATAATGAAAAACTTCATGGTAGCATTGTCATGCTTCCTGATGGTAGCATGTTTGGGCGAATAGTAAAACCTGACCTATCTTTTGAACCATTAAAACGGATAAGTGTCGTGGGGGATGAGATTTTATTTTGGGATCAAGATAGGAAAGATGTTAAAGAGCGAATGTTCTCAAAACGTACTCAACAAACATTCGGCTTGCATACAAGTAACTTGCTTGGAAGGTTAAAGATTGGTGTAATAGGGTGTTCTGGAACTGGAAGCCCAACAATTGAGCAATTAAGCCGCTTAGGAGTTGGAAGTTTGGTGCTTGTCGATCCAGATAGAGTAGAAGAAAAGAATCTGAACCGCATTTTGAACGCTTCCATGCATGATGCAAAAAAGAATAAATATAAAGTTGAAGTTCTTAAAAAAGCGATCCAAGAAATTGGACTTGGAACTGAAGTGATAACGTTTAATCGAAACCTCTATGATGGTGTACAAATTGTTAATTACCTCGCACAATGCGACGTACTGTTTGGTTGCGTCGATTCTGTTGACGGACGACATTTATTAAACCAAATTGCATCATTCTATCTTATCCCATATTTTGATATAGGTGTTAAGATCATTGCTGACGGTGATGGTGGAATCGATCAAATATGCGGTACGGTGCATTATATACAACCTGGTGGAAGCTCTTTGATGACCAGAGGATTGTACACTGGAGAGGATTTACGAGCAGCTGGCCTTTTTCGCACCAACAAAAAAGAGTATGAAGATCAGAAAAAGTCAGGTTACATAGTGAATATAACAGTTGATAGTCCTGCAGTCATTAGTATCAATATGCTTATATCAAGTATTGGAGTGAATGAGTTCCTTGCGCGGTTACATCCATTTCGATATGATCCCAATGGTAATTTCGCCATCACCCGCATTAGTATTACCGATGGATACACACAATATGATTCTGATGGAGAGTCTGATAAATACCTTCAACGATTTGTAGGAAGGGGGGATATGAAACCAATGTTAAATATGCCTGAGCTTAAATGAGAGCTTTACTTAATTTAACTTGTAGATGGGTCTTTAACCTATTTAGCAAGCCTAAGCGTAGTAGGAAGCGATCAAGATTAAAACTTAAATACAAAGATGATGTACCAGAATTATTAGAAGATGACCTGCTTTACGTTGTGGGTGAGAATGGTGAATACTGGATGATCTGTTTTAAATGTCCATGCCGTTGTGGGGAATTAATCCATCTCAACTTACTAAAGGAAGCATCTCCGTACTGGAAATTTTTGGTGAAGAATGGTCGTTTATCGATTAGTCCCTCTATCTGGAAAACAACTGGATGTAAAAGTCATTTTAAAATTTACAATAATAAGGTAAAATGGTTTTCCGGGCTTTTTATCCGTATTAGGCACCCATTATTAAAATAATATTCAATCTGCACAACTTACTGATATACAACATATTAAGTTTGATATTACCATTAATTATTAGTATATTTGTAGGTGCATCAGATAGCAATTCAGAGATCAATAAAAGCAATACAATTTTCAAATTCTCAAGCCGATTTCACTAACTTAAAACAATTAAGCCAAGAGATTTTTAGTCAATTAGATATCTCAACCACCACAACCAAAGACTACCAATATAGGATAAAGTCTTTTCTCCATTTCATTGAGTCACACGGATTCAAGAATAATACATATTTGGCTTTCAAGAAGGAATTAGCAGACCTTCCCAACATATCTGTTGCTACTAAAAACAAGTATCTTATTTCAGCGAAGGTCTTTCTAAAAGAATTATTCAGACAGGGATTGATACCAATTGACATTACAAGTAATATCAAAGGATTTAATCAATCGAGAAAGCATAAGAAGCAAGGGCTTAATGACAGAGAAGTTTTGAAAGTAATAGAGTATTGCAATTCCTTGGTAAGGACACCACAGAACATGAGATTGAAAGCCATAGTGGCTCTACTAACATTACAGGGGCTCAGACAAATTGAAGTGATCAGGTTGAATGTTAAAGATTTGGATTTTGCTCAAATGGTCGCATTTGTCAGAGGAAAAGGTCAGGATGATAGAGAGCCTATTTATTTACATCCACGTACCGTAAGAATCCTAAAACAATACCTCAAAGAATGTAAGGTCAAGGATGGAGCTTTATTTAGAAGTAGGAGTAATAATAGTCGAAATGCCCGCTTAACTACAAAATCAATTCGTTGTATAGTTAAATCTATGTTTGAAGTGTTGAATATTGATAGGAGCACACATGGGTTCAGGCATTATTTCACCACTAAGTTGGTGAAGCATTACAAAGGGGATTTGTTGATGGTTTCACAGTATACCCGGCACAAGAGTCTTGAAATGTTACAGGTATATAATGATGCAATAATCCAACAGGAAGACCTTCCAAATTTCTATGAGGCATTCAATGAAATCAGATTATAAATAGAGTAAAAATCATAGTTGAAGGTTTGATAAATAGAATTACAGAACATAGAATATTAGCAGGGCTATTTGCCACAATAATTGCATCTATAATTAATATTGAAACGGTCATTAAAAAGAAGTAACCTCAGAATATTCACTGCCCTTATTCAACAAAATGGGAGATCATCAAATCACGAAAGAACCAATCTACTCCTTGCAATTCTCAAGCACATTCCGAATAAAACTGATATACTTCTATTACCGGGTGGCTTTTACACTACGAGAAGTAATGCTACTACATTATATAAGTATGCCAAAAGAAAAGTAACAAAGGAGTTAAAAAAGAGAAGCCATAATCTGGTTGTAGTCCTCGGAATAGATGGGAGAAGGCAAAGAGACCAAATGGCCTTAGCAATAGATAAGGGAGGGATTACTTCAATAGCCCGAAAATTCTACCCAACCTCCAATGAGGAAATTTATATCGCCAACGACTATATGTCGCAAGAATTTGATCATGATAGGATAATAAAGGTCAAAAGGAAGCGAATATATCTTGCTGTATGTTATGACACATTTGGGATAAGGCATCTTGATTTAGAAAATCCTGGGGTCGACATGGTTTTGAACCTTATCCATATATTCTATCCAAAAGGGCAAAGGCGATCAGGCGAAAGTTATTTTGTCCGACATGGTTTGGCTGGTGCATCTAAACAATGGAGTTGTCCTGTATTTGGAGCTACTGTATTTTATCAAAGGGAAATACCTGTGAATTTTCAATCAGGAGTTACTTGGAGCAGTGGATACCGATCCACTCAGCAATGGAAATACAAATATAATCGGATGAAACCAATAGATCAAAATCGTGTAGAGTATAAAAGAGGATATGCCTTACTAAGTAAATTCATATATTTAAGTAATGAATAAAACTGTTCTATAAAGTAATATAAGAAATAGCATTCTCGTCATTCTTCTAACGAAAACCCGCTAAAATAATCCGAAGAGAGAGAACCGACAGGGTAATGCGTCCATTTGGGCGTGTTCCTTGTACTTCTGTCTCTTCAGGGTTCTTAGCGGGACCTTCGTTAGCGGATGTTACGTAGGTTCACGCCCTCTTTTTATGAGGGCGATTATTAAACTAATTAAAAAATGAAAGCGTATGAAAGCCCTTCTGTATTTAACAATTGCAATCCTCGCTCTGTTCTCTTGTAGTACCGATAAGGAAAATGACCAAGATAAACCACAGCCTTTCCCTGATGAATTTGTGATTAGCTTCATCGAAGCAGCATCAAATGACAGTCAGGACTCAATCTTTATACAAGCTATGGATTTAGCACAAGCTAAGCGGGAGAATGACAACTCAGATTTTGTATCATTATTTGGAGAGGCTATTACAGAACTCGATTCTGCATTCCGATTAGCTACGATCTTTGCAACTTATGAAAATAGAAACTTGGTAACGTACACTTCTACTAATAATGAAATAATTGACGTCCTTCAGGAGCAAATAAGAGAAGCACAAGCCGATGAATATTTCAAGAAAGGAATTGCTAATGATGAGGCTGCAGACTTTGAAGGAGCAATCAAATATTACACAAAAGCAATTGAATTAGATCCTACTAATTTCATTTTCTATACTAATCGAGCAAGTTCGAAAGGAGATTTAGAGGATTATGAAGGTGCAATTAAAGATTGTAACAGAGCAATTGAATTAAACCCTGATGATCTTCGAGCTTATCTCAATAGAGAACGCTGCAAAAGTGTATTAGGAAACTACAGAGGAGCATTGCAGGATTGTAATAAAGCCATAATGTTAGACCCAAATCTATCTGCTGCATATTATATGAGAGGGATGGTTAAAATCGAGTTGGGCGATAAAAATGGAGCTTGTTTAGATTTATCAAAAGCCCAAGACTTAGGATTTGAAGAAGCTAATGAAGTAAAACGAGAATATTGTATGAATCAAAATGAAAAGGTATCAGTCTTTCACATTGGGGAAGCTGCCTATTTAGGGGATTACATGTTAAAAGTCATTACAATTCAGGAAGATGTTGCATCCAGAACCTATCACCCAGAGAAAGGAAATAAGTTTATAGCGATTGAAGTGCTTTTGAAAAATATTGGCGATTCTTCAATAATGTATTCCGCACTCTACTTCGATGTTCAAGACGAAGATCATTATTTATACTCAAGTAGCTTAAGCCTTATTAAGAAGCCAGAAATTTCGGGAGGCGTTTTACAGACAGGGAGGCAAGTCAGGGGTTGGGTGAGCTTTGAAGTCAAGGAAACTGCAATACCCGTCGAGTTGATTTTCTACCCTGATTGGTTTGATTATGGTCAGATTATTATCGAGTTATCACAATAATAGTTTTCCGTTACTCTAACCTCACTTCCTACTAACGGGTCATAATTATATCAATTTCTCCCGTTTCATTTGATGTATTACCGCATATCTCTGTTTGAGTTTTCTTTTTAAATGGTCGGTCAGTGATTACGGTTTTGTGTTTCGGGAAGTGTCTTTGTAAGATTTCAAGGGTTGAGTTGAACGTGAACTCTCTTCTGTCAGTGCGAACATAGATTGTACTTTTCTTGTCCATTAGCGCAGCACAACTATTAAAAACGGTGTCAAGGAGATTGTAATAGTCCTCTTTGCACACAAATCGCCCTTTATGTTTCTCTTGGTTAGATATCGGAATCTCCATTCCACCGAGCAACCATAAACGTAACCATTGGTCAGCGTAGTAGTCAGTCACCGAACAGTATGGGGGAGATGTGAATAAAAGGGAAAAACGAATGTCAGTTTCTCGGGCTTTCTGTACAATCTTCTCCAATTCGAAGGTACTGTCTCCGAAAATTACCTGACTGTCAAACACTGATGGCATTCCTTTTTCGTAACGCCAGTCCAGTTTCTTCATTACAAAATCAATGGGGTTTATTTCTGGTGGTCTGGTCAGTTTTCTTTTCTTCCACCAATTCACGGAATAGTTGATGCCCATTGCTTTGGTCATCATCATTTGATTAGACAATCCTTCACCTAACTTACCGTGCAGATAGACCAACAGAATGGACATAAGAGTTGAGTCAGCACTGCTCTTTTTCCAATCCAAATGCTTTCTGGCTGCTAAAAGAAATTTCAACACTTCATCGCAGTAACACATTCTGTAGAATAAGGGCATTCGCTCTATGGCTCGTTTGTAGTAATTGCGTTTTAAATAAATTTCCAAAAGGCGGTCAATTACTCTTTGTTTTTCTGCTGGCTGCAATTTAACTGTTCCATAAAGCCAACCAACGGGATTGATTTCAATTCCTAAACTGTGTCTGCCCAAAACTCCGCCTGCATAAATACTCGAACTTCTACCGGCAAAAGGGTCAATTATGAAGTCGTCTTTTTTCGAATATTTCTTAACGACTTCAAAAGCAAAATCAACAGGAAACATAGCGTAATATGGGCCAAATCTTGCCCAGCGCGATTCAGGAGTTTTAAATCCCTTAACCACATCTTGAACATCTATCATTCCTGTGTTGATTTTTCCCTTATTTCACGGGCAATGTCGTCAAAAATTCGTTTGCCAAGATTCAGAGGAATTGCTGCCTCTGCATGTGCAGAAACCAAAGGTGTAACGGAGTTAGGGTAACGGCTTGAAACTAATTTGTCAAGCACGTTCATTAGATCCGCTAATCTTGAGTACTGGTCAGTTTGTGCAGTTTCCAAATTCTGTTGACGTTCATTAAAGAAAGCAGGCACGGGTACAATTCTGTATCCGTTTTTTGTTTTATAAAACAGTTTTCTGCCGAAATAAGTATCAAGTCCGTAGGGTTTTTCACTTTCAGAAAAGATAATGTTTTTTTTGATATAGCCGTCTGAAAGCAAGAACGCTGATTCATTGGGAAATTTGTCTTTGTTACCGTCAATTGTTGTATCAATTTCTTCAAAGTGATTGTAAAAAGTTCCTGACTTTTCAATTCCAAACAGAAGTAGATCTTTTTTAGTCTTTTGCTTTTGAAGTTCATTAATTCTTGATAGCTCCGTAATTATGGATTTGGTCATCCAAGACCAAGTACTGAAACATGCAAGAGGCCCATCCATTACAAAAGCAACTCTATCCAAAAGATTAAACCAACCTTTTGCTTCAAATGCTCTTAAAATGTGAATAAGCCAAAGCTTTTCAAACATCCCCATTATCTGTCCGTAAAGTTCTTTATTTGTTCCTGCAGGACTCATTAATTCATGTAAACGTAAGGCATCAGTTGAATAAAGTGTTTCACTGGTATGTGGGCATTTGTATTGTCCCATACCATATGTCATATCTTCTTCAACCCCATCAATGGGACTTCTGGGAAGTCGTCCCCCTCCGAGCTCCTTGTCTTTCACTTGTTTAATTTTAAAAAGATGTTCATAGGTTTCAAGCAAGGTTTCGCCCTCTTCAAATGCAGATGTGTTTTGGAGTTCTTCAAACAATGCTTTTCGCATAGATGCATTGGCAGATTTTTCTCCCTGAATAATGACGTTGCAACCGGGAATTACGGTATCAATGGTAGATGCTCTCTCTGTTTCTCTGAACTTCTTTGGATCTATGAACTCTTTTTTGGCAAACTCACGAACTGACTTTTCAATGATTAAGACGGCAGAAATTGTGATGTAACCAAACTCTGCTCCAGGGAATCCATTTTCCGCTTTTACGGATTGATAGCTTCCGTCAATTGCAACTATATAATCTGGGATGAAATCACTGGGCAGGTCTGTTTTGTTAATAATATTATTTTCAATTTCATCTCGTCCGTTCTCTCTTTCATTTTTTTTTCTTATTCGCAGTCTATCCTGCAGTGATTTAACTTTCGCACTATCTAATATCCTACGAAGTGGCTCGTAACTTGCAAATTCATTTTCAAATCCCATTTTTCTTTAATTATGCCGTTACATCAAATTTGTCAACTTGTACAGGAATGACAAAGGGATTACTTAATGTTTTCACTCTTAAGAATCCTTTATCCTGTGCTCGCCTGATTGATGGTTCAAAATCGGCGAAATCATAATACTTGGATAGTTCTTTAGTTTCATCTGTGTTATTTAAGTGTGAGATGAACCAGTTTGCCGTGTTTCGTAAAATATTTTTCTGGATACTGCTCACCTCTTGAGTTGCGTAAACCATCCCAATCCTGTACTTAGCTCCCTCCTTTGCAGTTCGAACCCAAATGTCTAATAAATCCAAATCACTTCCTGCAGGTAGTATATTGTGCGCTTCTTCGATGTAGACTAATATTTCTGAAATGTCAGTTTTCCCATGAATGAATTGTCTTTGATTTTCCTTGAAGATTTTTGTCATAATTCTTGTTGCAGATGATTTATTCAACTCTGGATCCCCACTGGATTGATCGATAATCACGAGTTTTCCATCTTTTAGATGGCTGTATATATCTTCAGCATAATCTTCCCCTGTGTCAGCACTATGTTGGGCTACTGCTTTTCCGATTTTCCGTGTTCCATTTGCATATTGAAAAATGCCAATGATTTTTTTCAAATCCTCATCAGCCCATCTGTCACCGGAACCGGTAGGTCTATTGACGTAAGCTGATTCAAATGTCTGATAGCCACCTTGTCGGTCTCTGATGAATTTGTCCAAAGCCTCAAATGCATTTGCAAGCTGGCCCCAACTCGGATTTTGATTAGAAAACACTTGAGCAGCCGATTGATACTCAGGAGCATTATCGCTCTGACTGTTTTGCATTTCGTTTATCAAGTCATTATTGAAAAGCCTTCTTGTGTCGGTTAATATATTACTTGGAACATCAAATCCTGCTCTGGCTAATGCTGCTCTATATGCCAATACCCTCCGATTATGACGCGTCAAAGCACTACGGTCTCCCTGGTCAGGAGTTTCAAAGGCGACTTGTCGGAAGTTTCTCATTTGAGTTGTTGTGTCATCTGCAAGGATGCTGTCAATAATTTCCTTTCCAATTTGCAAATTATCGTCTGTATAGAAGTTCAATAACATCAAAATCCTATCAGGGTCATTTGGATGTTCAGTAATTCCGTAGGTAACTACTTCGTCAGATTTGGTTACGTCGTCTTGTATTTTCCAAATGTTTTTTAGTGCGTTTGGGTTATTATTACCATCTGTGTCTTGTGCATTTTCATTCGCGTATTCTCCGTTAGGATCAAAAATTATTTGTCCTATTCTCAATGCTTTGTCCTCTGATTTAGCAGGGTAACGTAATTCATAAACAGATTTTGCAATGATTTTAGTTGTATTCGATTTACCGGTTCTGGTCATTCCAAAGAGTGCAGATTTTTGTGAGAGTAAATCTGCAGGATAAATATGAACAGGAACATCATCGATTTCTTGAAATTTCCTGTTTGTGGAGGCATATCTAATGTATCCGAGTTTTACGCTTTCAGCAGTTCCATACTTTTCGATATGCTCTTCCAAATTGCTTGGGTCAGTATAATTTACGATTGTCTCTAACGCTTTCCCATTTGGTTTATATACTTTCAGACCTCTGTTTGGATAAAAATTTGAAAGATCGCTTCCGAATTTTAGGTGCAAATGTGCATTACCGTTTTCACCGCTTGATTCCTCCAAAAAGAATGTTCCAATAATTCGGCATTGCAAGCCTGCATATCCCAAATACACTCTGGTTTTAGTGTCCATTATTCCATCCCCGTCCCAATGGGTGTCAGTATCACCACTAACTCGTTGTGCTGTCTCAACTCTAATTCTTTCAGCTTCTGAACTATTTGGCAATTGTGCTGCGTCCATCACTCGAAGTAGTATAAAAGATGCGTCCTCTGTTTTGAAATCTATGTCATCATTGTCAGGATCAACACGGGTTGCAACAAGAAAGCTCAAACTCGGTATTCCTCCGACTTTTTGTCTCTCATTGTCGTGTATTTGAACTTTTGCATTCTCGTAGTCAATTGAGAATAACTCACCAACATATTCGCTTTTTTGTATGAGTTTCTGAAACCATTTTTTGGCTTCCTTTGATTGTATCGTTTCAAGATCTTTAGTGATGCCTTTTTCTATGTCCATTCTATGTTTTTTTTCTAATTTCCAATATTAGTTTATAGTTAGTTGGGTCATTTCAATTTTCATCTAATTCTACTTTCTCAAAATCATTAGTAAGGTATCTCTCGTTCTCATGTAGCAACAGAAATTCTGAGTTCACAATCTTTCTTTTAGTCAGGATAGTCCCATTCGTTAGTGTTAATGTCACATTTTGATAACCCAAACCGCTTTCAGGTAAATGCGTAAGCATTGCTATTATATGATCAGGTAATTTGACTTTATCCTGCATTTTAATACGTGGTCTTTTTAAAGTATGTATGATCAGAAGTACCATTGTCAAAAAGTGCCTCTACTCCGCCACCATTATGTCCGTTTGCTGGTTGTACTATTCCAGGGTGATATTTGTCATGTGATTTTGGCTGAACATAGAATGCCCATTCTATTTCTTCATCATTAGGTAGTGCATATCTATCTACAGGGTCGTCATTAAAACTTTTGCATGTCAGGTAGTCGTCTTCAGTTGTTGCGTACGAGCCGGGAATAAGTTTCTTATTTATAAAATCTATTCTTCGATCATTTTCATATACAGATAATCTCACGAAAATATCTTCTCCATTGCTATAGATTTCATCATTGTCAACAGCCCCAGTTCCACCTTTATGCCTTCCTTTATCTTCCATTTTGCCTTCAGAGAACAGTCTCAAATTACTTAGTTCATTACGCATTACAAGAGTTGGGTGTTCAAGATTAATAAATTCAGATTGACTAAATATTTTCGTGTATCCTTCATTTAGAATTTTTAGTTTATACCTGTCTAAATTATCGTTCAGCTCAATGATTAATTCGCTGTTATAAACGATAAATCTGACTTTAGTGTACCTTCCTTTTCGCACTGCATCAAAAACTTGGTATCCCATTCCTGTTTCAGGTTTGGAGACAAGTAGTTCAGTTAATGAAGGAAATGCTTTGTAGATCATAATTTTTCCACCAATGGATTTTATTTTGGTTTATTCTGTAGTGGCACCAAGTCGTGTTTTAAAGTAGTCCAAATACTCTGCTTGTTTTTCAGAATCAAAGGGTAAAACACCCTTTGATGAGACGAATACCTTATAGCCTCTAATTCTTAGTTCATAAACAGCAAACAAATCGCAAATGTCTGTGCATACTCCAGTAACCTCAACTTCAGATGCTTTAAATTTTCGCAACTGATCCTCAAGTCCTGTATTAAGGAAAATGCTTAAAGTATTTTTTGTAAGTGCAATTGATTCATCTACGAGTGGTTTCAATTCATCAATTATTTCTGCTTCAATTGTTCCTGTCATACAGTGTGGTGGATATGGATTTTCAATTTCTGGATCTGTCAATGAATGACTGTCGCAAATAAAAATGACTTTACCACCTTGGACTGTAATCTCCTTGATTCGATTTGTAATATATATTTCAATTGGTTTTGTCGTATTGGCTAATGAAAGTGGATAACCTTTTCTGCAAAAGCCATTAAGCATGTCGATTACGATTAGGACTTTCATATTATTCTTTTCTAATTGTTTGATCTTCCTTCATGAAAATTTTAATGTCAGTTCCATCAATTTTTTCAAAATTCAAAACCGCGGGGAAGTTTAGAGATTTCCATTTTTCGTCAAACATATTTGGTTGTCCGTTTGTTTCCTCAATGGTTCTAATTAATCGTTCTAAAGTAAAATACATGAAGTCACTAATAATATCTTCGTATTTTTCATTGTTTTTTTTATAATCCGGAACACAAGTAATCCACTTTCTTTTTTCCAAAATATCAAAGATTGGCTTTTGCCATTCTTTGATACTTAGTGTTGACGTAGCAAGAATCACAGTGGAATCGTTAAGTCCTTCTAAAGCCTTGAAAATTTTACCAACACCGCTTCCATAATGGGCGATAAATACAGCGTCAATTTTATTCTTGAAAACAGAACTTGATTGAATTTTTTTGTTCACATTTTCTTGGGAAAGATGAAGATCAATCATTACACCGTCAACAATTGTCCCTCCCAATTTTTTCCATTCAGTTTTAAATGACTCTACTGCACCTGGACCATATGTGTCATCTACGGCTACAAAGGTAGCTGTCTGAAGATTCAATTTCATTCCTGCTTTTGCTAAAACTTCTCCTTCCTCCTGACTACGCACATAGAAACGATAAACACTGTTTTTGCTGGTTTTGACTTTAGGCGATGAAGCTATTGTACAAATAAGAATCGGTTCATGATTCCCTTCATAATTGCTTTCATCAACTATACCTTTAAACTTTTCTGAAAGTGGAACGGAAACATTGCTCATGGTTGAAATGAAATATTTAGCGCCATTTTCAATTTCATTGATTATAGTTTGTCGCAAGGATTCGTTGTATTCCATATGGTGGTCAATCAGCCGAAAATCATACCTACTTGTGTAATCTGGATTATCTTTTAACAGTCGAGTCCAACCGAGTATTTGACGTACACCATCTTCCCAAGCTTCACCGAGATCATTGTTACAAGGTATCATTAGAACAATTCGTGTTTTGGATGGTGGTTGTTCCTGTTTTGTTCCTAAGTAAAATCCAAATGCCATTAGCCCACAAGCGATGACTACATATCTTACCCAGATAGGTATTGAGTGTAGTATTCTAAATATATATGTGGTTGGGTTAGAGACTTGCTCTATTATCTGTAGCAATGCTGCTATCCCACCTAAAAAAACAATTACCCAGGTCAAAATCACCATGTCATTTATTTTAACTATTTCTTATTTCCATCTCTATTAAGGGGTCGTTGCTATCATTTTTCGCGGTTTCAATGATATATTCGTAATCATCAACAATACTTTTTGCGGTCCGTTGCCATGCTTTATGAAAACTTGATTCACCATTATCATTTTGAAAGTTTTTAATAGTTCCGAGAAACCTGCACAATGAATAATAAGTAAAATCTCTTACTACATTTTTATCATACAGTGAATCAGTTTTTGGTACACACGTTATCCACTTTATAACTTCCAGATAATCATCCTTATAGGAAGGGTACTCTGATAGGAACGTCCAAGGTGAGAATGTGGACGTTCCCAATATAGTAGAATTATTGATTCCTAATTTATGGAAAGTTTCTACAATAGCTATTAAATCGCTGCCATAATGGGCAATAAATATCCCATCGGAATTGGAGAATAGATCAATGTGTTTTTTGATCTCATTAGAAATACTGATTTTCTTTCGTGAATCTATCTTAATACCTTCAATATTTTCCTTACCCCACAACTTTTTGAATTCTTTCAGTGCATCCTCTCCATAAAACGATCTATTAACTATATACGCAATCTTGTTAAATTTTCTTTTTCTTGCTTCATCAAAAAGTAATTTCACTTCAGTGTCAGTATTAATATAAAAGCGATAGACAGAATTATCCTCGCATTTAACTTGGGGTGATGAGGTTACAGTGCACAATAGAACTGCCTTATCATCCTTGCCAACTTTGTCCACAATTTTTTTAAATTCATTTGACAGAGGCACTGCTATCTGGCTCATAGTGCACATAAAATATCTTGTTCCATTCTCCAATTCCTCAATGATTACATCTCTTAATTCATTGGAGATTTTATCATCGTCAATAATATCATCACCTATAGCATATTTATGATCAATAAACTTAAAGTAATAATTCTTGGCTAATTCAGGATGACCTCTGATGAAATCACCGAATCCGTTAATTTGATCGGATACATCCTTTTTTATTGTTTCAGATAAATGAGGATGAAGGGGTAATAGAATTGCAATGCAGGTTTTTTCATTATTAGCAAAAAATCTTTTTAGTAGTGCTCGACCATCATTCCAACTGTATCTTCCAGTAGCTTTGTGATACAACCCTGCTACGGCACCAGTTGCAGTTACTATTCCAGCCACGATTCCTCCAACTACTAAAACCCAATTATCTAATTCCATAGTGGCTTATATATTAATTAGTTTTGTAAGAGTGTATCTTATCAGTGCTACTAAAATATTAATTGCCAGCAGTAATAAAACCAAATTTATCCCCATGATCTTAGCTGACACTAATCCAGGCCACAAGCACGAAATCAAATAAATCAGGAGGGTTAAACCAGTTATTATTGGCAACTCTTTTCCAGGTGGATTTTTAGAGAAAATCCCAAACAGAATCATCGGTGCGAGCAGTGCTGTGCCCATGAAACTAAGTCGAGCTAATAACACAAGATTATCACCAAAACTGCTCGAAGTTGCAATTAAAAATGATATTCCTGCGAAAATTAGAATAGGTATTTTATGTCTTATCTGATTCTTAACGCTTGTAACTACTTCAGATTCCAAAGCAAACAATTGGGAATCTGCTGTTGACATGGCAGCAGCCAATAAACCAATAATTACCAACGCACCTATTATTTTATGTTGGTCAACAACAAGCACATTAAACAAAAATTCTGGAGGAGTTAAATCTGGATAATTAATAGCCCCATAGGCTCCAATAAATATTGTTGGAAAAATAATTAGAAAGGCAAAAATTCCCACTGCTATAGCCATTCGCTTCATGTTTCTCACATCCTTCATAATAACTATCCTTGTAAATAGTTGAGGTTGAGTGATAGGCATTAATATAATTGTAATGAATGAAGTTAAAAGGAATTGAAAGGTGAGAAGACCTTTGGGGCCTGGAACTGATAACAAGTCAGGATTATTTGCATTAAGGGTATAGAAAGAACTCTTTATTCCTCCCATGAGATTAATACATACAATGCAAATAAAGAAAGTCACAAACAAGAGTATTATCCCTTGCATTGCATCACTATAAATGATTGCTTTGATACCACCTATATAACTATAAATCAAAATAGCAATGAGAATAGCTAAAGCCCATCCCCACAAGTGAATGTCATACGGAATGGCTTGACTAAGGAAGGATGCTACTCCTCTTATTTGTATTGCGACATATGGGGTAAGAAATACAAAAATTCCAAACCAATAGACATATTTAGCAATTTTTGAATTATATGATTCTGCCAAAAGATTTGAGACATTTGTAAATGTTCTATCTAAGAGGCGCTTTTTTAGATTTATTCCAAACCATAGAATCACAAAGGCCATTGCTGTGTCAGTTACTCCTAAGAAAATCCATGCTCCAACTCCATGTTGCCTAAAAAAATTTGGCATTCCCATTAAAGTGAAAGTGCTGAAAAGAGTAGCAGAAAACGTTAAAGCCCCTAAAATGAAACCCACGTTGGAATTAGCAAGTCTGTAGGATTGAAAAAAGTTTCTTTTCTGCCCCTTTTTTGATATGTAAGCTGAATATGCCAAACCTGCTACATATAACGATCCAAATATCAATATCCAACTAATCATTCTTCTCTTGATTTGGATCGTCTGGGCTTACAAAATATCCCACAACCGTGAGACCTATAAAAAGTAATGATATTAAAAGTCCTACCCATAAAGTTCTTGGCAAACCATATAGAAAAGGGGCAGCTATTTTCTCAGGAATTACGACAGGTGTAAATGCAATAATTGAAATTACAATTGCCATTATTATACAGGCATTCCAGACTTTAGCTTTCATAATTCAAATTGTGTTTTTATGCTTCTGTTCAGGTATATTTTTTCATAACTACAAAAGGGCATACAAATTTCCAATAAAGATTGTATACCCTTCAATAATTGCATAACAAACATAATAATATTATTGTTATACCAGAGTACATACGAATTCTATTACCATAGCCTGCCCCGTGACTTAGCTCAAATCTAAGATTTATAACTGAGTCAACTGAATTTGGATTAACCCAAGACAACTTGTATACACTGAAATATTAATTGTTAAGTTGAAAGAGCCATTTCTGCCACTTTTTCTCGTGTCTAACTGGCTAATTTCTAAGAAACTAACTCTTATTACGCAATGCGGTTACATTGGTGTAGGGTTCATATAGGGGAAAGATCCAATTCATTGTATTAGGTATGTGATAAGATATAGGAACAAGAGTTCTATCGAAAAATTTTCAACACAATGCAGCTTTAGATATAGACGATTAATTGGAATTTGCTCTACCTACACCCAGGGGTAGGTTCCCATTTAAGCCCAATTTGCTTTTCCACCAATTCACTCACAAATGCGGATAGAAAAAAATACAAAAACAACCTTCAACTATGGGAAGGTTCTGAATAAGGGAAAGTATGGACTTTTTATTCCATCTACAGTAAGATCAATAAGGTATAGTTTAAGTTGTTTATTCGCATATATCAGGTCACAGCGAGGGATTTAGCGAATAATTTTTGATTTCAGGTATAATATACATTGATTGGATAAAAAGTGGCTAAGACGCAAAAAGTCACTGCCCATGAAAAAGGGGGTAGGCTTGACTATGTTTGCTAAGATCAACTTAAGGGGTGGGGCTAACTCGAAACATGTCAAACTACTATTTCAAGCTCATTTTGAAGAAACTCGCATATTTTAACCAATTCAGCTTCATTGTATTCTTTTGATGAGGCATGAGTAATATTTAATTTGTTTAATTCTTCACTGAGTCCTGCGTCGTACTTATCCAACAATTTTTGTATTGAATAAGGTTCAATATTTTTAGCAAACGCTAATTTCCCTTGCAAAGAAATTTGTTCAGCTATTGAGAGTTGGTTTTTTGAAAATTTACAGAGCATTATATCCAATTTTCGTTTTTTTCTACCCCCTATAGTTATTCTGCCATCTGTTCCAATAAATAACCCATGTATTTTTCTCACTTGACCTTTGAAAAATAATGCGGTCTTTGCTTTATTCAATCTAAATTTTGGAGATTTATTATGATGGATTTGATGATACAAAGTCCTGATAATGGAAGGGAATGTTTTTCCTGAATTACAAGATATGATTATGTCATCTCCATATCTGGTAAAACAGAAGCTATTTGTAATTGATTGAATCTTATGAAAAAGGTTCATGTCAAAATCATGCATTATAGCATTACTAATAATTGGTCCGCAAACACTCCCCATGGGAATACCTCTGCTCCCGTTACCCCTAAAAGTAATTTTTCTTACCATTTCCCACTGATCAGTATTAAATGAAATGCCATTTCGCTGAAAGCAATTATTAACATCTCTTGGCTTGATGGCAGGGAAGAAATTCTTAATATCAACTGATATGGTATAATTAAACTTCCGATGCTCTTCGCACGTTGTTTTAACAGGATTGGAAAGTCTTGGTATGAATGCCCGTGCATAGTCGCTAACAGGTAGTTTAATCAACAAAATTTTGGAAAAAGCCTTTTGCAGTTCTTTCGTTTCTTCACTTGGAGCATTGATTTCTCTTTGTGTTCCATTCCTTTTCGGGATAAAGGATTTCCTATAACTATATGGAGCTTTTTCAATGGCATTTAATATTTCGGTTCGTGTTTTCATTTGGAAAAAATAGGCGGATTAGCCGAGGGCTGAGGTATGAGGCCCGAGGTAATAGAGAAATCTCCCGTCTTATCCGTAGGATAAGGATGGTCATTATATGCTAAGTATAATGGCACTGATGTGATCCCAATCTGCTGATTGGCTACTAAATAACTGGTACTTAGAATCAATCCGCCTATATTTTTATTATCAATCAAATAGGTTTAGTTATCCTCTCAAAATCTATTTATCATCAAGGGCTACAATGGTAGATGCCTTTGAATCCATTTCATCAGTCGTCGAAACTCGATTGCGGAGAAGCCATTTGTCCAATTCTTCCCGGTTAAAGTACAGGAATTTGCCTGCAGGTTTGTAATGAGGGATTTTACCCCAACTCGTTAGCTTGTATAGGTGTGATGAAGAGTAGCCGGTATAAATTGCAGCTTCCTGAAAACTAAGCACTTTCTTTTGCGTCAAGGTCTGTTCAGTAATCTTTTTTTCTATCCGGCTAAGTGTATTAATAATTTGCTGTTCCTTATCCATTGCTTTCAGTTTTGCTCACGACTAATTTCAGAAGTAATGATGAGGAAGTTGCTTTACGTTACTATATGGTAAAGGAGAGTTAAGTAATGATTACTATGTATCTTCCAAATCAGCGAGGATTTTTTCAATATCTTCTGCTCTTTTAGGTTTGCCACTTTTGTTTCCTGGCTTTGTTGCTGTTCCCATGAATTCGGATTTGCTACTACGGAGTGATGAAGCAATTAAAGGGATTCCTTCATGGACAAATATTTCATGGTTTTCAAGCATACTCGGATATGGAATATTGTCTTTCAGAAACTTTTGTGGAAATATTAGGTATTCAAATAAGTATATCAATTGTCTTATTGAACCTTCCCACTCAATTCTAATTGGCTTCTTTACCTTGCCAATTCCGAAAGCAGCTTTAAATGACTTTAATGACGTTTCATCGCTGAGAAACCTCTCTTTGATTAATCTCTCCATTAGATATTTCAATTGGGCATCGGGTTTGTGTCCAGTCCAATGAAATGTGTCTGGCGATTTTCGAGTGCTTGATTTAGGTATCCTATTCTTCCAATTATTAAGAAGTTGCATTAAGTGCCTAAATTCATTGATTTTTGGTCCCTTATTTTTTACGAATGGCATGGGCCAATTATTTCTGACTGAGGCAACATAATTATCTACATAATCTGATTCTGTATTATCAGGGTTATCCTCTATATAGTAGTGCAGCTCACTTTTTATCTTGGCATAGTATTTTTTTGCATCTTTAAATTCGTCCAAGTCAATTTTATGACTATACTTCTTTCTATCGCTCATTACAGATTATTGTTCATTCTTGTTAGATCAACAAACAAAGTTAAACTAAGAGAAAGAAAAGACTAAATAGGAAAGAGGATTCAAAGATTTTGAACAATAACAGTAGGATTTGTTAGTATTCTGTTAGTGGACAGTGCTAAAGATTTAGCTTAAACATATTAGTGACAAAGGTTTCAAGACCAATTCAGTATATTATGTATTGGAAAGTGAGTGAGACTGGTATTTCAGGAACGAAGTGCGCTGAAATGCCTAAGTCGAACTCATCCTGATGAGCGATAGCGAAGAGGGATCTTTCCAAAGGAACGCCTGCCCGCCGAAGTGTCGCGTAGGTAGGAAGTAAGGAAGGATCTTCCCATAAACAAAGCTGAGTCGGGATTGCTTAACGCATAAAATCTCTTTACCGAACAATCTTGCCTCATATAGGGGTAAAATCGACTGTTTAGCGATGATTAATGCGTTTCATCAAAATTCTGCTCGAAATAAGTGTTTTCTAACTGGTTTTTGTTAGTAAAATATCCTATATTTCGTATATAAACTATTGATTATCATAGTTTTTTTTACTTTCATAATAAATTCCGGATTGTGGATAACTATTAATTAGTTATAAATACTATTGAAAAATTCGAGAATAATTAAAGAGAAATTAATTTTTGTATTTAATAACATTGCCCGGGTGGTCGGGGTAAGAAGTAAAAATGACTTAAAATATGGAGTAAAATTTACACTTTGTTATATTTTATTTAATGTCTTAAAACGCACACCTGCAAGAACAAGGAGAAAATGTGTTAGGCCACGGTATGACTTGAGTGTATGAAATGTCGCTTCTGGTAATTACTATCGGGTAATTCACAGCGACATGCTCGATATAGGCATATAGAAAATATGAGTGGCTTAATAAGACTCTTGTTTCGAATTACGTTCAGCTCTTTCAGAAATGGCAGAGTGTCGCTCTTGGTAAACCTTCGACTAGCGTTTATTGTTCTCTTTTTGATCATATTTGTCAATAGTGCAGTTGCACAATTGCCCGGATATTCATACAGAAAGAAAATAACGATTGACAATACTAAGGTATCCGGTGCAGCTAATCTTACCAATTTCCCCGTCTTGATCAATCGTACCGATGTTGATTTGAAGACAACTGGCAATGGAGGGAATGTCACTAATGCCAATGGTTATGATATTAGATTTACGACATCTGATGGTGTAACGCTATTGGATCATCAAATTGAGAACTATGTAGCCACAACCGGTGAA
The DNA here is from genome assembly GCA_022573915.1 of Bacteroidota bacterium. Classification (GTDB taxonomy): domain Bacteria; phylum Bacteroidota; class Bacteroidia; order Chitinophagales; family JACZTA01; genus JACZTA01. Next base: position 20,372 of record JACZTA010000025.1, read on the forward strand.
TTCATTGCATGGGTGAGGATACCTTCACTTCCCTTCTCTACAGATTTAGATATCTACATGCACTATGGTAATAGTTCAATTTCTATCGATCCATCTACATCAAATACGTGGAACTCGAATTATGTGGGAGTCTGGAATTTACACGATGACTTCCTGGATGCCACCTCCTTTAACAACGATGGTACGAATAATGGTTCAAGTGATACTACGGGCACTGCGGCTGACGGGCAGGATTTTGATGGGGTGAACGATTATGTTGAAGTTTCTGATGCAGCAAGCTTAGATTTGGGTCCGGATTTTTCAATTTCGTTGTGGTTCCGCCCATCCGCAACCTTCAATGACAGCTCTGATGCCTTGCAGGGGCTTCTGGACAAAGGAAGTTATAAGCTGTTTTTGGATAAAAGCGACGGAAAGTTGAAGGCTGAAGTAAACGATGGTTCAACCACGTGGGCCACCAGCTATAACGGTACACAAGAAAGGATCAGGTGTTTGGCGGTCTACGACGGGAAATTGTACGCTGGCCAAGGATCTGGTACTGGAGACGGAGATGTGTTGGTATTCGACGGGACAAGTTGGACGACCAGTTATAACGGGAGTCAAGAGAGTATATTTAGTTTAGAGGTCTATGACGGGAAATTGTACGCCGGTCAAGGAAAAGGTACTGGAGACGGAGATGTGTTGGTTTTCGACGGATCCAGCTGGACCACTAGTTATAATGGGAGTCAAGAAACAATAAGAGGCTTAGCGGTCTACAATGGGAAATTGTATGTCGGTCAAGCAAATGATACTGGAGACGGAGATGTGTTTGTATTCGACGGATCCAGTTGGAGCACCAGTTATAACGGGAGTCAAGAGGTTATAACGAGCTCGGCGGTCTACGACGGGAAATTGTACGCTGGTCAGGGAAGGGGTACT
>JACZTA010000241.1 GCA_022573915.1 Bacteroidota bacterium
AGGGCATCTAACCCACCTAAACTTTCGGGTGCTCCTGTAGAGCTAACATCCGTCTCAGCGGAAACTTCTGTCTCAGTAGGAACACTTTCCTCAGTAGGAACTTCTGTCTTGGTAGGAACACTTTCCTCAGTAGGAACTTCTGTCTTGGTAGGAACTTCTGTCTTGGTAGGAACACTTTCCTCAGTAGGAACTTCTGTCTCGGTAGGAACACTTGCCTCAGCAGGAACTACAGGTGCGAACACCCCCAGACTCTCTGTTGCAATGCTTCCAGGCTCACTCGAACCGTTTGATTCGCTAGGGGTCTGTGCCGTTTCATCTTGTGCAGATTCCAATAAGGGGAAGCTTGTAACGAGCGTCCTCTCTTTTTCTACCGCCAAGGCTTCCAAAGCTTCTCTGCGAATCCGAACCTCCGAGTCTTGGAAAAACCGGAACCCCGTACCCGCAGGTATCAAGTGACCTAGTATCACGTTCTCTTTAAGCCCAACAAGGTTGTCGACCTTTCCGGCCAAAGCGGCTTCGGTCAATACTTTTGTTGTTTCTTGGAAACTAGCTGCTGAAATAAAGCTGGAGCTTTGAACAGATGCCTTGGTAATCCCCAGAAGCTGGGTGCTCGCTGTAGCAGATTTCGGTTTGGTCCCGCTGGCCGGATCACCACCCAAAGCTTCTATTTGTGTGTTTACTTGCTCCAAAGCTTCTTTGGGAACAATAACTCCTACTTCGAATTCACCGTCCCCTTTTTCCTTGATCTTTACACATTGAGATAGATTTTCGTTAGCTATACGAAAATCCATACGGTCGATGACCAAACCGGGAAGAAGACTCGTATCTCCAGGATCTTCAATCATAACTTTTCTCAGCATACGACCTACGATAATCTCAATATGTTTATCGTCGATTTCAACGCGCTGACTACGATAGACATTTTGAATTTCGTGAGTCAAGTACTGTTGTAAAGCCTCTTCGCCAGAGACCCTAAGTATGTCGTGCGGTACGAGTGGGCCGTCTACTAACGATTGGCCTGATTTGACAAAGTCACCTGAGTGAACCAAGAATCGCTTACCGTGTGGGACTAGATGTTCTCGTTCAATACCACTTTCGCTCCGAACGACAATAGTCCGCTTGCCTCGACGTTTCTCGCCGAGGATTTCGACTTCACCATCGATTTCAGCGATCACGGCAGGATCTTTTGGTTTACGAGCTTCGAAAATCTCGGTCACACGAGGAAGACCACCTGTAATATCTTTAATTCCAGAAGCTTCACGAGGCATCTTCGCCACGATCGTTCCAGCTTGGACATCAGTACCTTCTTCAACTTCGATATGGGCTTGTTCCGGTAGATAATAAACATCCAATGGCTTGCCACTAGCATCTTCCAAAACGATTTGTGGGTGCAACTCACCTTTGTGGTCCATAATCGTACAACGCGTAGTACCACCAGCATCCTTTTCCAGTCGCATCGTTTCGCCTTCGACGACATCTTCAAAGCGAGCTTTACCGGAAACTTCGTCCAAGATCGGAATGCTATGCGGATCCCACTGGCATAGAACTGCATTCGCTTTGACTTCGTCGTTTTCTTCGACCATCAATTCAGCACCAGTTGGTACTTCATATTTCTCAAGTTCTCTTCCTTTTGGATCGATGTGGCTCCATTTACCATTTGCATTAACCCTGGAAATAGTTTGCTTATAGAAGTTCTCAATTTCAAGATATTTGAATTGGGTTATTGGGTGCCCATTGTCTGAAAACAGTGCATGCAAACTATCCTTCCTCAACTTCAAAAAACCCGGAGCATAAACTTCAATTTGATCATATTCAAAAGGTGATACTTCATTGCCGTATTCATCAATAAAACCACATTTACCATTGATCATGGCGTAACCATTTTCCTTGTTTTTAATACCGCTAACCCAATCATATTTAAATGCGGATAATATTGTTCCGTTAGTATCTACGAAAGCAAATTTCGGTTCCTTAGTAATGCTAACCGCCATAATATTCTTGTTAAATCCTATAAAGTTGCGGTATACCATTGGCATGATGAGAACTCCCTCGCGGTTCATTCTACCCCATCTTCCTCCTCTGTATACCATAAAAGTGCCATCACCATGATCGCCAACGTGTTTATATTTGGTAGGAATAATTATGTTTCCTAAAGTATCGATGATTCCCCACATACCGTTCTTTTTACAATGATACGTTACACTTCTCTGATCCAGGAACCAAACCTCTTTATAAATGGGTGGTATGATTTCCTTTCCTTTTTTATTGATGACTCCTTTCTTTCCTTTCAAGTAAACAATTGAAAAGTTATACTCGGCGGGGGCTTTGAAATAATGCTTCGGTGCATATATCCAGCCATATTTAGGGGGTGCGAGATATTCAAAATCGTCATCGATGGTGCCATACCAACCATCAACCTTAACTTTTGACCAACCATATCCGAGTCGCTCAATATAATCAAAGCTATTATCTGAGACGTTACTTTCATCCTCAATATAAATTCCTCTATATTTTCCATCCTGCTTTACAATGGCCTTCTCGTCATTTATAATTTGAATAACCTCATAGTCCATTGATAAAATTGAATTGCCATAATAATCGATGAGCATATCATGATCCCGGAATTTTAGCAACATGAATTTTGCATACGAGTAATATTTTATTACATCCACAGGTATAATGAGATCACCGCTTTTATTATAAAACCCTATAGAGCAACCATCACTGACCATAATCATATTGGCCATTATTCCCACTGGCTGATCATATATTATTGGCACGAGAACCCTACCTTCTCTGTCAATTAGGCCATGATCTTTACCAATCTGAACACGAGCAAATCCATTACGAAACTTTTTAATTAGATCATATTTGAACGGGATAAGCGTTTTGCCCTTGTGGTCAACCGTACCATATTTACCATCTTTTGCTGCAATAAACATTGTCGAATCTATATGCTCAAGTTTATCATAAACCAAAGGAAGGGCTTCTTTGGCTGCCAGATCATATGCGCCGAATTTACCTTTGTATTCCGCTATTATCAGGCCTTTATCATAGAAAAGATGATCATATATCAAGGGGAGTAAAATTTCCCGGGACTCATCCAGTAAGCCGTATTTCTTATTTTTTCGGACAATAACTTTTGGACGATCAATATACCGGATCTCATCGTATTCAATGGGGATGAGCAGTTCTTGTTTCCTGTCGATCAATCCCCATTGATCATTCAATTGAACCTTGAAAAGTCTCGCGTCCATAGAAAGCAAGTTCTGATATTTGACTTCTACCACCAGTTTCCCTTCCGAATCGAGGACTCCGTATCTATTGTCTTTTTTAACCCGTAAAGAGATCTTATCATGAAAAAAATACATTTCATCATAAAAAGGAGTGATTGTAATTTTCCCTGATTCCTTATTCCTCAGTCCAAATAAAGGCTTTGAGCGATGAGCGGGATCAGAAATTGTGTATATCTCGAAATTCTGCGCTAGCACAGTTACGCTTAGTAATATCAGAAGGGGCAGTAAACAAATTTTCATGGTGTTAAAAATAAATTCAAAGAGGATTAGTTACCATTATATTAATGTGTAACACATATTCATATTTCAATGCACATATCGCTCCAATCTGTGTAGTAAAGCGCACCCAGCCCTGTAACAATTACACTTACTCATTTATCCTTGACTGATTTTCAAAAAAAACATAATTTTAACTGTGGCGGGAGGACCTTGCTCCGCCGAATCCGCCAGCCGGCGGAGAAGGCGAGACGGCTCCCTTAATGGTACAATAAACCCTATTCAAGATATCCCATTGATCAAGTGAAGCGCGGTTCAGACAGTGAGCAAATTTTGAATTTTAAGTTTTAAATTCAAAGACAAGAAGTGTAGAGATAGCTTGAGAGCCGAATCAAGAAATTGAGTTAGTAAAAAAGGAGCTACCCGAGTTTTTCGCGACTCACGAGGATATAATAATCCTTGTACTTTTCACGATGGCCGTTGAAGATTTTGGTGGTTATATCCACGCCTTTTTCAAACCATTTGAGTCCAACCTTAGGAGCTTTAACCATTTTCATTTCACGGCCTTCAAATTTATCTCTTACGTCGCCGCCGACGCGTTTCAGAAATGTACCGGGAGTAACATCTCTTGTCGTACAGCCAAACTCGGTATGTACTGTATAACCATCGGGAACATCTGTGGCCACTAATCCCGATTTTTGACCAATTGCAGATTTAGTTAAAATGGTCATAAACTAGATTTATTAGTTTGTAAATTTAAAATTAAGAATAAAGTACATATATAAAATCTTCAAATACTTACTAACATCATTTCAACAATGGGTGCAAGCGCTACTCTTACATTAATCTACGTTGTCATGCAGGAAAGAGTTGTTTTCCTTTATTTCCGGTTTTCCCTCTTCATTTTCGGTTAAAGTGTACCTCGAGAGATTTTGTTCAGACGAATGAGGAGGGTTGTTCAGTATAATATTCTTTCTTTTATAAGCCGGTTCTGATTCAATCTCCGACAAATAAGTAGGATTTTTTAGTTTAACACTCATACTCTTAAGCTGTGATACCCTGTCTTTCTGTACCAGTTTAGGTTCTTCCTCCCGGTTCTCTTCAGTTGTCTCTTGTTCATCATGCATCACCGTATCTTTTTCAATGAGTCTTGGTTCAGAATCCAATAATTGTTCCTGCTCTTCATTTATAACGTTTTCTTGTTCCTGAATCGTACTATCTTGTTTTCCATGAATGCGAGGATCGAATTCAAAAGTATACTGCCGCTTGTCTTCATAATCCGCATCGTCCTCATTCTCAACCGCACTTTCCTCTGAGGATGTGTTGGTATCGTTAGTAAGCGGCATGATGATCCTTTCTTTCTTTTTGGCCATATGACTCATGACTTGAGCCGACTCAAATCCGGTCGCTATCACGGTAACACTTATCTCGTCTTCAAAATCCTCATTATTACAAACCCCCATGATCACATCAGTGCCTTGTGATTCCTCTTGTATATGATCCATTATCTCGTTAATCTCATCCATAGAGATTTCGTTAGCACCTGAAGTGATGTTGAGCAGGATATAACTGGCACCTCTTATATTATTGTCGTAAAGCAAGGGTGATGACAAAGCTTCCTCTATTGCTTTTCTAGCACGGTCTTCGCCGGAAGTAGTGGCTGCACCCATTAATGCCACACCGCTATCCCTGAGAACCGTATTCACATCTTCGTAATCGACATTAATATAACCGGGAACGGTAATGATCTCGGCAATGCCTTTAGCAGCAATGGTCAGGATATCATTAGCCTTTGAAAAAGCGCTTGAAATTGTAAGGTTCCCATGTATTTCCCTCACTTTATCATTGGAGATAACTAAAAGGGCATCGACGCATTCCTTCAATTCTTTCAAACCTTCTTCTGCCTGCATTTTCCTTCTCTTACCTTCTACGGAAAGCGGGGTCGTGACAATTCCTACCGTGAGGATTCCCATATCCCTGGCAGTTTTTGCTATGACAGGCGCACCGCCCGTACCTGTTCCTCCCCCAATACCTGCGGTAACAAACACCATCTTAGTGTTTTTTTCCAGCACCGCCTTG
>JACZTA010000242.1 GCA_022573915.1 Bacteroidota bacterium
CCCGTGAAACCCCAGAAAAATGCAGGTATTCCCATTGGCAGCTCATTAAAAATATCATTTGATAAATTCTCGAGAGGAAAATTGCAGCCAGGTTCATAAAGGGACGAATTTTTCATTTCAATGATCTTGCAGTATGTCAATCCTTCATTTTCATTTACATACTCTTCAAGCAGGGTTAGTTCTTTTAGCTCATTCGCAATAAACTGTTCATCCAAATGAAATAACTCAGAAGTCCTAAGAGGTGCACCATCTGCTGCTGAACATTGAAGGATCAACAAAGAAATGAAACATGTAATAGCTGTCTTCATATCTGATAAGAATTCCGGGAAGTTTGAGGCAGAATTAAACAGTTTAATGAAATCAAGCAAATCCTTTATCTGAATGACGGTAACTTCTGAATGGAAACTGCAGTTTATTTTTGGTTTTCAGATTAAAACAATACTAAAATGTTAAGAAGAGCAGACCCAATAACGCAATCAAGATGACTGCTGTTATCCCCAGTCCAACTACATTTCCCAAAACGCAACCTAACATCGCTTTCCACGTCTGGGACTGATCCTCTGTCTGCGCATACACAAAAATTACTCCTGCTAAACCTAAAAGCACTCCCGGAACAGGCGCAGCAGCAACAAATATGAAAAGAACAATTCCACTGGTACAACTTCCGATAAATCCTCCAGTAAAACCCCAGAGAAATGCCGGTATCCCCAGTGGAAGTTGATTCAGTGAGTCATCAACTAAAAATCCAGGATTGAAATTATAAGGATTTACATAAATCGCCTTAATCTCGAGAAAAGTAATCCCCGGATGCGCCTCAACCAGTTTCTCGAGTGCATTTAGTTCTCTAAACTCCTGTTCAAGCCAGTGTTCATCAACTACAAAAAGATTTCCTTCGCCGATTGCTGGAGTCAGCGCCGTGGAAGAAGCCGAAAGCAAAATACCAACTATAAGTAAAACAATGATCCGGGACATAGCGTGTTTTCGATTAGTACAGCTAATTAATACCAATCTTTCTTTAACGAATTTAACAAAAATTGAACAGAGAGAATAATCTTCAGCTTGCTTCACCCCGCCTGCAAAATCACATATAACAATGAAAATATGAATGTTTTGGAGCTTTTATGTAATTCTGGTTATATTTGTCAGCCTGTTGAATTCATTGGTGGGAAGCCCTCATTCCTTTAGAATTTAGGTATAAAAAAAAGTCGGAATACTTATTGCAGCCGTAATATAAATTCTAAAGCCAAATCCATGAGATCGCTATCAGATTAACTTTATTTGTATATGGTAGCCTTTAAGATTCTCATTTATTAATTCTTGTAATGAAAAGAACGATTTTAACTGCTTTCATTTCCCTTCTGGTTGTATTACCATTTGTTGTTCAGGGGCAACAGTTCTACCGTGTTAAAGCCGATTTATCGATCAAAGAGAAGAAGGCGGATTCAACTTCCTTACCGCAATACGTGCCAGACAACCAGTATACGAGGATCGAGCTTCCATAATTTGTTCAAAACCAAGTAATTATTAAAAGATTGCTGGTTTTATCAATTTCTAATTATATTTGTCAGCCCATTGAATTTTTTAATATAAAGTTTACGATATGAAGGTATTATTAGCTTTTGTATTATGTGTGTTGTTTTCATTAACGATTCAGGCTGGTCAATCAGATCTTTTTAAAGTAGACGATAAAGCGCTTATCGCTCAATTCGGTAGTCTAACTGAATTAGAACATTTTGTTTCTGAAAATAATGAAGTTACCCTTGCTGAACTGCAAGCTAATAATAACACTATATTGAATGATATCGCCATCAATAGCTCAGACGGTTCCACGATTTCTTTGCTTCAAGAACCGCCATTGGGAATCCCCTCAATTATCTGGGGTTTTTGTTTGGGTGCGGTTGGAATGGTCATTGTATACATCGTGACTGAATCACAAGATGAACTTCTGAAATCGCTTTGGGGATGTCTCTTAGGAGGTGTTGCGTGGGTAATACTTTTGGTATCACTCAGTTCTCTCAGTGTTTGCATATAATTCCCCAAAAAATTAACCACTTTGTTCATTCATTCTTTGAAATGAAAAGAGCAATCTTAAGTATTTTCATTTCCCTTATAATCGTATTTCCATTTGTTGTTCAGGGGCAACAGTTCTATCGAGTGAAAGCCGATTTCTCGATCAAGGAGAAAAATGCTGATTCAACTTCTGCGTTGACCATGGGGACCGTCTATTACGATAAGAATGTAAAGCAAATAATATACGAAATCACCTTCCCAAGGAAGGAAACATGGATATTAAGTGATACGACGATTTACAGACTTGTCGAAGGAAAACTTGAAAGCAAGACTTTTGCACCCAATATGGCTGAATTCACGATTTTTCATCTCACTTTAACCGGAAACTTATATAATTACGGACTCGAAAAATCCGTTTATAAAATTATTAAAGTGGAGAAAGAAGAGGATATGGTACTCAGCACATGGGCACCACAGGGCCAGTTAAAAGAGCATTTCGGAAACGTGATCATGTCACATAAAGAGAAGAAGCTATTTGGGATTGTGATGTTATCCAAAGAAGAGGAAAAAGTATTAAGCCGGCAGTTCTTTAGAAAGTATCAGAATATCAATGGACTGGAATTCCCCGGTGAGATCTTACAGTTCACCTACAAAGGTGACGGGGAAAATATTAAAATGACAACATTTAAGAATATTATTATCGATGACGTTAGCGAAAATGAAATATATAATTATAGTCTGTCTGATCTTCGGTAGTGTTCAACTTGGGTTTACACAGACCCAAACGGATATAAAAATGATGAGAAATCTTCTGGAATTCAAGGAACACCAACCCGATTATTCCTTCGCTTTCGATAACAAGAATGAGTTAGAGATTATGCTAGCCGGTTTGTTCCTTGGTTACAAAAAGTTCATTTCGTCACAGGATGGTTCGAATTGTTCCTTTACACCCACTTGCTCTGAATATGCTATGCAGTCGGTAAAGCAGAAAGGCGTTATAATAGGCATTATCAATGGGTTTGACCGCCTCACGCGCTGCAACTCCCTCAGTGCTGATAAATATGAGATTCATCCGGAGACACATTTGCTTTCTGATCCGGTGGAATAAACCATGTTGAAATATTTTCTACCTGCAGCATTGCTGAGCCTATTTATTGGTACGCTCAACGCACAAAACATTTTTGACCTCAAGAATTCCCTGAAATTTGCAAACTACCTGAGCAAAACCCAACAATTTGAGTTGGCTGCCCACGAATACGAACGGATCCATTTCATGGTTCCCCGGGATGATAGTATTAAGTTGCTTTTGGTATTGAGTTACCGGCTTGCGGGAAATTTCAATAAGAGTTTAACCACCAATGAGCGATTCAACAGTGACCTCGCAAATATGCATGAATCATTTGCCCGGGAATACATCAAATCACTCATCCTAACCAAATCCTATGAGAAAGCAGGTTTCTTTTTGCAGAATAATCAAGACATGCAGGATTTCGATAAATTAATTATGCAACTAAACATTAGTCTGTTGGATCGAAACTGGTCCCACGCGAATGAGACCTTAAAAAATAGCACGATTGAAAAGACATCACTCCTGATGGAATATGAAATGGTCATAAACAATTCGCTGAATCTAAAACATAGAAGCCCGGCATTGGCCATGAGCCTCTCGACTATCATCCCGGGAATGGGAAAGGTCTATGCCAACGACTGGGTGGATGGATTCGTTTCTCTCTTGCTGATAAGCTCGGCGGGTTACCAATCTTATTCCGGTTTTAAAAATAAAGGTGTTGAAAGTGTTTATGGGTGGATATATGGTGGACTTGCTTTCGGTTTTTACACCGGCAATATCTACGGATCATATAAATCCGCAAAAATATTTAATAAAAAACAAGAAGATAGTATCATACGTGAAGTCGAGAATATTATACATCGTAATTTTTAGTTGCCTGGTTAGTTTTTCTGCGCATTCACAGAACGTTGTTCAAACATTTGCATTGGCTAACAGTCTTTTCGAGCAAGCGGACTATCAACTTGCAATCAATCATTATCAACGGGTATTATTTTTTGAAAAAGACACATTCAGGTTTGAGAGTTATTCAAGGCTTGCTGAGGCGCACTTCAAATTAAACGACCTGAAAAAAGCCGGGTTTTATTATGACCTGGCTTATTATTCTGTGGAAGAGGATAGCTTGTCGACAGAAATGGGCTTTAACAAGATACAGATTTTGATCCTTCAGGGTAGATATAATGAGGCGCTGATCGACCTTTTTAGTCTGGACTATCCGGAGACAGATTACTTCAACAGAAAATCTAACTTCTATTTAGGGGTTGCCAATTTCGCACTCGGTGAATATGCAATCTCCGAGGCATATTTCCTGAATATCTCTAAAGACTCACTTTTTCAAGCACATATTCATGATGTATTTCTAAAAAATAAGAAGGTGGAGCGCATCAATCCCAAGGTTGCTAAAACACTTAGTATGCTCGCTCCAGGTCTGGGACAGTTTTATCTTGGCGAATTTAAAAGTGGATTGAACTCTGTAGTGCTCACATCCGCATTTGTGGTGCTTGGTTTTTCCACCGCAATAAACTATTCCATTTTCAATGCGGTATATGCAGTTGCTCCCTGGTACTTTAGGTACTATGTAGGCGGCTATCAAAATTCGGAACAACACGCGTTGAATAAGATCGCAAAGAAAAGAACTGAAATTTATACGGAGCTATTGGATCTGATCGCTGATTCTAATCCGAAGATTTAATTTTTTTCCCGCTTTTCTTTATGTGGATGTCCTTCAATACCTCATCTACCTTTTCTACAAAATATCTCCTCTGTGTTCGAGACAGTGCGGGATTATTTTCGGCAGCTAATTTAATTTTTTTACCATGGAATATCGCACTCTGAAAATCCTCCAGCTCGATGGAGATCTCGAAGAGAAAATACCTGTAGTATAGATTTTCAGGATACTTTTCTACTAAACCGGATGCATAGTAGTGCGCAAATTCATAGTTCTTCTCGAGCTCATTATAGATCTTCAACAGAAAATATGCGCTCTCTATACTGAGTATTATATCTTCCGAACTGTTGATCTTAAGAAGCTGAACCAGGCCTTTTTGTTTATCGGCAGCAGGAAAAATTACTTCGACAGCACTGAAAACAGGATATTTTTCAACTGCATAGGCAACACAATAATTGTAAATTCCACTCGTAAGGTAAAATGCCTCGTATTCATCCTCGTGACCAAATGACATTTTCAGGTATTTCAGGCAGTCTTGAAGATAGAATAATGATCTGATAATGGAATGCTCAAATAATGCATGTCTCGCCAGCAACGAATAATAAAGTGTGTAATCATGAATCTCATCATAGGAATACTCCCCACTACGATTTTTTTCTAACAGCGCCAATGTTTTATCAAGGTTTAGATAGAATTTATCATCCGTCCTGGTATTTTGCTCACCCGAATAAATCCTCCATAAATAATAATAGGCCCCGTAAAAATGTGTCCACACACGTTCAGGGTATTTATTGGCAAGATGTATTCTTATTGAATCAGCCTTGTCAATACGGTAATC
>JACZTA010000243.1 GCA_022573915.1 Bacteroidota bacterium
GATATAACACTCGTTCTCGAGAAGAATAAGCAGTTCGACCGATTAAAGAAGGCAATCGGTGATAAGCACAAAGAGGTAAAAATAAGAGGCAAAATCTATCAGGATAATATGGATGGGCATACCGGCCATCCCTATAACTTGGCTATAGAAACATATGAAATCTTAGGAAGTTCCTGAGTAATGAAAGAGGTGAATAAGATGTCGTCAGATAAAGAAGAAGTTGTCTTTCAATGTTCGGACACAGGATGTGGTTGTGAATTTACAGTCACTAATCCACCCATGGGAGGAATGGCCGCCGCAAAATATATAAAAGCGCGTTGTTGCTGTGGAGAAGAGATGCATAAGAAAGAGCAGTAGTGAAGCAAAGTAAAGCGAATACAAACAACTTACGGTAAAAGGACCGTTGGTAGCTCTCAGAAGACACTAGGCTGCACGCTTTTTGGTTAACTTGTAAAATTTGAAAGAGGGGAAGATATGAAAGTACAGCAATCTCTCAGATATCTGCTTGTGACAACGATGCTGGCGGTGTCGATACCAATGGTAGCTGTTGGGCAGCTTCAAGAAGTGATTATCGACGTCTCCGGCATGACATGAGCCTTCTGTGCGCTCGGGCTCGAAACGAGCCTCAAACGCCAGGTAGGCGTTAAGGAAATCAGCGTGGATATTTTGGAAGAAAGGGTGGAGATCCTCGGTGGGGAATACGAACTCGACGTTCCAAAACTTGTCAAGGTCGTGCAAGATAGAGGATTTACTGCCAAAAGCCTTAAAATCAAGGCCATAGGGACAGTGGAAAAGACAGAAGGGAGGTACACCTTCGTTGTGGGGAAAACGAACCTCCGTTTTCCCTTGATTCAAAATGACGTCTTGAAACAACTACTTAATCAGCCCCAGAACTTAGAAACTCCGTTCAGCATTCTGGGAAGGGTGGTTATTCCACCTCCCAAGAGTGAAGAAATGCCGGGGGCACCAGTGGGCTCTCTCATCATTGAGCGGTTCGTATTTGTAATGACCGGCATGTGAAGTGAGCCGTGATCAGCCAGACGATTATTCTGAACGGTCTGATAGGTTGGCCAGTTACTACGAGGGAAGAAGTATCTAGAGGCATCAAAGTTAGTTTCTCCAATGGACTCGCTTCAAACAACTGCAAGAAAATAGATAATATACTAAGACTTAAAAGTCCTTATGAATTAATCCTTGTTGTTATCTTCGTGGTGTTCCTCGTGGACCGCGCCAGGTCCCCACTTAACATCTTCTGCATTTATCCCTGGTAAGATGCCCCTACCCATAGCCCAAGACTGACCGCATGCCCCACAAACCCCTTTGCCCTCTTGAAGATGGGGTGCACATCCACAGTGTTTATCGTATATCAGGCACCAGTTGCAGGTAGGCATTACGCAACAGGTATATTCACCTTTTGCAGCCAGACCAGCTTTAGAAGCCTCAAGATTACTAACGAGCAACGCGTGCTGATCGGTGAAAGAGAGCTCCGTGAAGTTCACTTCTTTTGCAGCATCAGATGTTTCCGATTTTTGATCCGTACACCCGACGAGTGATAGGGATATTAAGGCAGTAAATATAAGTACTTTCATTTAATCACCTCTAATTAAGATCTATATGAAAGATAAAAGCTTTGTATCCGATAATCAATAAAATATTATATACATTCTCTTCGATCAATAGTTATTCGGATCATACTATGCATGGCCGCAATGATTTATTTTAACTTCGACAGCTCACGTTGCATTCGGTTTAACGTTAGGTCTATCGATACAGCACTTTCTAAAAGATTAGGACAGGGGATGGTTTTGGAAATTTTTATGAGGTACCAGAATTTTACCAAAGCTTAATGAAACTTATACCAATAATCTTTATCTTAACTAAAGCGAAAGAGGATCGCTATGCACGAATGTTGCACTGTTCCAATAAATCAGATAATGGCAAACGAACACAAACCGGATGGAGTCTGCTGCCTTGTCTCAAAACTAACTGCCATGTTTTCCCTTAATAAAAGGGAAGGGATGTTTTTTCATATCAATTTCGTCTAAATAGTAGGAAGGATACTGAACGTTAGGACTTTCGATGAGATGGAGAATGAAGAGCGTTGGGTGGAACAGCTCAAACTCGGTGATAGACAAGCTTTTCAGAAGCTCTATGAAAAATATCACGCAAAAGTGTATACAACAGCTTTTGGAATGCTGGGAAACGAAGCGGATGCACAGGATGCCGTTCAGGAGATATTTATGAAGATTTATCACAAAGTCGCCACTTTTGACAGCCGTTCTAATATTGGGACCTGGCTTTACCGTATTGCAGTTAATTTCTGCATAGACCTCAAAAGACGCAGCACCGTTTCGCGCTCCAAAGCATTATCAGTCGAGGAAACTTTATTGAACAACCTTCATGACAACAGTGTAGAGCCGGAAAAGAGAGTCATTTCGAGTGAAGTGCAGCAGCTTGTCAGAAAAGCTATCACACACCTTTCTCCTAAACTAAGATCTGTAATTGTATTGCGTGATTTACAAGGAATGACTCATATGGAAATCGCTGAGATCCTTGGATGCTCAAAAGGCACTGTAAGCTCAAGATTGAACAGAGGGCGACGGAAGCTGCGTGCCCTTATAATTTTAGCAGGATTGGACGAAACGTACCTTTCAGAGTTGACATGATGTTACACTTCAAAATCCGCCGCCTTCTTTCAGCATATGCAGACGGGGAGTTAGAAAAATCAGCCGAAGAGAATATTAGACAACATATCCGGCAGTGCGATTCTTGCCTGATTATATTGGACGAGATAAAGCATTCAAAGAAAGCAATTTCTATGATTTCTATTCCCACCGCTCCCAAGAGCATTTGGAAAATGGTAGAGAACGAGCTTTTCGAGGCAAAAAGAAATCCAAAACAACAGCACGCATCACCGTTCGCTAACCTACTCGATCACAGACTGAAACTTATACTTTCCGCCGCAAGCATCGCCCTCCTCCTAATCCTTTTTAAGGTATGGCAATTTGAAGACAATGTGCCTGAAATGACTTCAACGGTAGAGAAACATATCTCCACTGCAGGTTTCAACTATGGAAAATACTTTGATGATATCGCAGCTCAGAGGCGGGCAGATGGATTTGAGAAAGTGTACCACGGCAAGCCTGTTGATTTCAAAACAGCAGACAGTATCGCGAGTATCGGTGATTTTCATATGTGTATTATTCCGTCAGCCTTAACCGGCTATGTTCTGGAAGAGATCTCCGTGTTAACTGATCTATGTCACCAGTCTCTGGAGATACGGTATATCAAGGATGGCAATGTTATTATAGTGTTCCAGCAGCCGGCAACTCATCCATATTCTTTAGGAAGCAGAAAGAAAGAGGTAGTGAATATTCGTAGTGTCTACTGCGAAAAAATGGTGGTTGGAGATTTCATCGCTTTAACTTGGGAATTGGGAAATACCCGTTTTGTAGCCATAGGCAGGCTCGAAACAGCCGATTTTGAAGCAATCGTAAGTGCGAGTATTATGCAAGCGCATTCCTAGTAATGCTGGATAAGCATACTTGGCATGGTGAGTCGCAAGGAGAACAAAGGAGTTGATGTCGAATGAAAAGAATGACTGCTATATGCGGTATCGGGTGACATTTCTTAATTGAAAGTTTATATTCAACATGAGATACACCAGGGATTAAATTATGATCTATAAACGTAAACTTCTATTACTGCTTAGCATTTTTACCATTAGTTTGATTAGTAGCTCTTCCGGCGACCAGCAGTATAGGTCCGTTGAGATAGGAAAAGATCACCTGACCGCCAATGGCGCTTTGTTGATTGCGGGTGTTAAAGGAACGGCCGACGAAGGAAATATTAAAACTTACGTCAAGCGGATGTTGGATGAGGGACACACTCCGAACAGACTTATAAATGAAAAAAGTCCATATCTCCTCCAGCATGCATTCAACCCTGTAGATTGGTACCCCTGGGGCGACGAGGCGTTTGATAAAGCGCGGCGCGAAAACAAACCGATATTCCTCTCTATAGGCTATTCCACCTGTTACTGGTGTCATGTAATGGAGAGGGAAGTGTTCGAAGTACCGGCAATAGCAGCTGAGTTGAATAGAATGTTCGTGTCGATCAAGGTGGACAGGGAGGAAAGACCTGATGTAGATAGGATTTATATGCAGGCTCTTCAGATGATGACGGGAAGCGGTGGGTGGCCTATGTCGATCTTCATGACTCATGATCTTAAGCCCTTTTGGGGTGGGACTTACATTCCTCCTGAGAGCAAATACGGTCGACCGGGCTTTGTGGATCTAATAACAAGAATCAATGAAGTTTGGGTAAACCAGAAAGAGCAGCTGACGGAATCGGCTGAAAAACTTTATAACGTGCTATCAGCTGAATCTTCACGTACAAATTCTTCGAAGCCGCTTGAGGCGGATATTCTTGATGCAGGATTTAAAACATTTCAAAAGATGTATGATTCAAAATATGGCGGGTTTGGACGGGCTCCTAAATTTCCGAGGGTTTCAACTTTTAATTTCATGTTTCGATATGCGGAAAGAACAGGTTCCGAATCGGCAAAAGAGATGACGCTTCACACTCTAAAGAAGATCGCTGAGGGAGGAATCTACGATCACATCGGGGGCGGCTTCCATCGATATTCAACTGATGAGCGATGGCACGTGCCTCATTTTGAAAAGATGCTGTACGACCAGGGTCAAATTATAGTGTCATATCTTGAGGCATATCAGATTACCGGTGAAGAATTCTATGCTGACGTCGCGAAAGATGCTTTGAGTTACGTCATGAGAAATATGACAGACCCTGGTGGCGGATTCTACTCAGCAGAAGATGCAGAGAGCGCCTTAGACCCTGAACGTCCGGACGAAAAAGCTGAAGGCGCCTTTTATATCTGGTCTGCAAGCGAGATAGAAAAGATATTAGGAGAAGATGCTTCAAAAACATTCATCTACTATTATGGGATCAAAGAAAATGGAAACGTCCGTAAAGACCCGCATGGGTATTTCCCCGGTAAAAACGTTTTATATCGTGCTCATACTCCGGAAGAAACGGCTACGAAGTTTGGAGTGTCTGTTGAAGAAATTGCCGATCAGTTAAATAAATCCCGTGAGATACTTTTTGAGGAAAGGGAGAAGCGTGTAAATCCACATCTTGACGATAAGATACTTGTATCATGGAATGGATATATGATATCTGCATTTGCAAAAGCATACCAGATATTCTTTAACGAAGAGTATTTAATGGCAGCTCGGAGAGCTGCTGGGTTCATCGAGACCAAACTGTACGATTCCCAGAAAAGGACACTACAAAGACGCTATAGAGACGGCGAAGCGGGTATTACCGCAAATCTGTCTGACTACGCGCTCCTGACTGCAGCCTTATTGGACCTTTATGAGGCCTCTTTCGACGTTCACTGGCTTAAATGGGCTGCAGAACTCAATGACAACATGATTTTGTACTTCTACGATGAAGGCGATGGAGCGTTTTACGATACGCCGGAAGGAATTGAAAATCTGATAGTCCGCATGAGGGGTGAATATG
>JACZTA010000244.1 GCA_022573915.1 Bacteroidota bacterium
GTATATGGACATACCGAAGGGGAAGCTCCTTGTTATCGGGGGCGCTATTGACAAGGGAATAGATGAGGACGAACCACCGGAAGGAGACAAAGAATCACCTTCTAATTTCTTTGAACTCGGCATTCTAAAGCGATTTATGGATGAGCTCAAAGGAAATACCATCCCAAGAAAAAGTATTGACAAGAGAGTAGAGATCATCACTACTGCTTCGGAAGTGCCTGAAGAGGTGGGCGAGCGGTATATTGACGCTTTTAAGAGGTTGGGCTATAAGAATATCGGTATCCTCCCAATTACAGATCGCAAGGATGTTACCAAAAAAGTTTATATCAACAGGATCGCGAGGGCAAACGCTGTCTTGTTTACCGGAGGCAATCAACTTCGACTTACCTCAATATTTGGTGGCTCGGATATCCTGAAGTTGATTATAGAAAGATATCGAAATGAGAACTTCCTGATCGCAGGTACAAGTGCCGGAGCCATGGCTATGTCTAATCCGATGATCTACCATGGACACAGCGCAAAAGCATTGTTGAAAGGAGAGGTAAAGCTGACCAAAGGGTTTGGCCTTATCGATGACGTGATCATAGATTCTCATTTTGTTAAAAGAGGCCGTTTTGGAAGATTGTTCCAGGCAGTCGCAAGTAATCCTTCCTCCATAGGAATTGGCCTGGGCGAGGACACAGGACTTCTGATTACCGAAGGTGACTATATGGAAGCCATTGGTAGCGGCCTGGTAATTATTGTTGATGGGAAAAATATACAGCATAATAATATTGCCTCTATTGCTGATGGTGAACCAATATCGGTTGAGAATCTAAGCGTGCATGTATTGGCCCAAGGACATAGTTATCTGTTGTCGGAGAGAAGATATATTCGGGAAGAAGAGGGAAAAAACTGATAGAACACTCCTTGATAGAAGATATATAACATTTCCACCGGTAGGCGGACAAGTGATAATGAAGGTTTGATTCCTGCCTGCAGGTAGGAGATTTAAGATCTTCAATCCAAACTCAAACTCAAACTCAATCCATTTTCCTGTCTTTCTTAAATTGCTTCGCGATTAGTTATCCTTGAACTTTTCAAAAGTAAAGAGAAAGCTACTTCCTTTCCCATATTCTGATTCGATCCATATTTTGCCACCGTATAGTTCAACGATCTTCTTTACTATCGTCAACCCAACCCCTGTGCTACCGTCTTTTTTCGAACTATCAACCATTTGGAAAATATTGAAGATCCTCTCTTTGTCCTTTTCTTTTATTCCGGGGCCGTTGTCTGTAATATTAAACTTATAGTGACTCTCTTCCTCGACACAATCGATCTCAATCACTCCTTTCTCCTTATCATTGTATTTGATCGCGTTACCAATGATGTTTTGAAATACCTGCTGGATCTGTGTTTGATCTCCCTTGTAATTCGGAAGTTTGTTTTTAATGGTGATCTTAATGTGATCCGGAGCTGCCAGCAGATCAATCATGTTTTGTACAACTTTGTTAAGATCCAGATCTTTTTTTTCTACTTTTTCACGACCTGCTCTTGTGTAGTTCAATACTCCGGTGATCAAGTCGTCCATTCTTCCAACTCTCTCTTTCAACGTTTTCAGTTGATCTTTGCCCGCTTCGTCCAGCTTATCGACATAATCTTCAACCAGCCATTCTGATATACTGGAAATTCCTCTGAGAGGTGCTTTCAAATCATGCGAAATGATATAAGCAAAATCATCCAGATCCTTATTCGCTGAACCCAGATCAGAATTGGCTTGCTCTAAAGCTTGTTCGGCCGTTTTACGCACCTCTATCTCTTGTTTCAATTCAATCGTTCTTTCTTCAACCCGTTCTTCGAGTTCGTCATAAAGTTTAGCGTTCTCAAGCGAAATAGCTGCTTGTGATGAGAGCAGGTTAAGTAGTTCCAGTCTTTCCGGAGTAAATACGCCGGTACTGACATTATTCTCGAGATAAACCAAGCCGGTTAATTCGCCATGCTTTAAGAATGGAGTACAAATGATCGATTTGGGTTTATGTTTAGCAACGTAAGGATCATTCATGTAATTATCGTCATTGGCGGCATCATGAATTACCAATGCTTTTTGAGTTCTCGAAACGTAGTTTACAACAGAGATTGCCAGATCTTCTGATTGTTCCAATTTAATCTGCTGATTGATTGAAACGCTGCCATCATGAGCAGAACCTGAAGCTGCAATGTAAAGATCATTTTGCTTTTGCATGATCAGAAATCCTTTCTCTGCTCCGGCATTTTCAATCACGATATACATTAGCTTATTCAGAAGACTATCAAGAGAGATCTGTTCTGATATAGCATTTGAGGCTTTCATTAATGTAACCAGATCAATTCGTTTAGAAACTTCACCGGTTAACTCGCCTTGTTTAATTTCCGATGCTCCTGAAAGAGGTGCTTCAATAGATGAAGCATATTTTTCTTTCAACAAGGCTGATTTTTGCTTAGCACCCCATTGTTCATATCCTTTATATGCGGCTAACAAATGGATCCTGGCATATTCCATATCATCCTTTTCAAGGCTATACTTGCCATAGAGCTCATTTGCTATCGCTTCGATTTGCGTGTAGCCGTTTTCTCTTGCAGAGGTGATGGCCATTTTGTAGTTTTCTATTGCTGCCGGTTTATGATCCATCAAACGTTCGTATTCCCCACTCAGCAAATGAAATTTATGCAGATAATTCTCCGGAGCTGTTGCGTAGAACTTCTTCAAAGTTTTTATACCTTTCCTGATCGATTTAATAAACCTCTTCTTGTCCTTTGAAGATGCTTGTTCATAGATGGCGCAATAAGCCAAGCTCTTATACAAAATGAACTCTCCCTCCATCGCTGTTGGTACCAGTGCATAGGCTTCCTTCTCTATTATTTCTATTTGTTCAACGATTGACTCATAATTTTCAAGGATATAATTTGCTTGCAGTTTTAATAAATTAAAAACGACTCTCACATGAACGAAAGCGCTGCGATTCAAAGCATCGATAAACTGACTTTCAGGCGTAATATTAATGTCGAGTTCTGACAATCTTTCTTCACCAATCAATTTTGCCAGGCAGGATTGTAAACCCTGGTGAAATAAAATGAGGTCATCGAATTTTATCTTTTTCGAAAAGTCCAACCCCTCTTTTGACTTTTCAAGTACTTTTTCCAGATGGGTTCCCATCACGTGAGAATGCTCCGTGATCGAGAGTGTTACATAACCGGCATTAATAAAATCACCTCCTTCAATACCTAATTGAAATGATTCTTCCAGCTCCGGTAACGATTGCTTTAGCGGTCTGACCCGGTGAATATAATTTCCATTAATTGCATATTTGCCACGGCCCTGATAAAATATACTGTTGTATTTTTGGGCTATTTCTCCACCGGCCTTGATAAACTCCCAACCCTTATCAATTTTACCGAACGCAATACCCAATATGGTTCCGTACCCGGCATATCCGAAGTAGGAGGTAGGCGCATTTCCATACTTCAATGTCAACGCAAAACCTTTCACTATTAATGTTGCCAGCAACTCGGGGCTCTTGTTGAAGGCGAAGCTCAAAAGTTGCATCATTAAAAATAATGCGAGTTTAGGTTCTTCCTTTTTCATATCCGGTTTTGCCAGGAGATCCTTAAGTTTTTTCCCACGCAGTTTTATTGAGATTTTTATAATTTCTATCAGCAGTGTTACTTTGCCGGGATTTGTGGAAAATTTGACATCCAATAAACCAAGCCCCTTAATTCCAACTCTCCAGGCGTCTTCCAGTTTAGATTCGTTGTTGTACATTATGAGGAAGCTGGAATACACCTGAGCTTTTTCTAAATTTGTTTCGGAATGATCAAGAGTGGTATTGAATAGTTCTTCCGCTTTATCAAAATCACTGATCAGGTAAGCGCACTCACCGGCACTCATATACAGGTCACGGGTTTGATCAGGCAGCTTTAACCAACTGTCTTTATCAATCAAATCTATGGAATACCCAAAATATCCCAGTGCGGTATTGTATGCGTTGGATGCTTTGGCTTTATGTGCTGCTTCAATATTCAATAAAACGAGTTCCTGCGTTTCTTCGCCCGTTTCAATTAGTTCGATGCAACTATTCAGTTGATTTACTATGTCAAAAACCCGGCTTTGCTTTTCTTCAGCAGTAAAACTTGATTTATATACCTGTCCAATTTGATAATGTAATTTTAATTTTTTTTCTTGATCAACAATGGCATAGGCGGATTGCTGCATCTTGTCGTGGCCAAACTTAAACGTACATTCAGGTAATTCAATACTGTCATCGTTTGTTTTGAGAATAATTTTATAGTTATTGTCCAGCGGCTGGATTATTCCTTTTTCTATCGCTTCAACCAGCCAACCAACAGTTTCGTGTTGGGTTTTTCTGAAAACGATGGATAAATATTTAAGATCAAACCTATTCCCAATGGCCGCTGCAATGCTTAAGCTCTCTCTGGTATTTTTAGAGCAGGTATTAATTTTTTCGATCATCAGGTCGACCGCATCATCAGATATATCGAGGGCCTGTATTTTTTTTAGGTCGTATTGCCAGGTATTCAATTTATGGTCGAAAACCAAAAGCTTCTGGTTCACTAAAGATTCGAGGTATTGATTTATGAAAAAAGGGTTACCCGCCGTGATCCTTTGAACAACTTCAGTCAATGGTTGTGTAAACTTTTCCTCTTGTTCAAGCGTGTCGCTCAAAAGGTCATTGATTGCAGCATTATTTAGAGCGGAGATCGAAATTCTGTTGACCTTCACTCCACTTTCTTCCACTTTATTCACAGCCTTAAGCAAAGGATGATTCTCATCCAACTCATCTTCACGGTAAGCTCCGATGATCAAGAGGTACGGAAGTCTGAATTGAGTGATCAATAACTGCAAAAAAAGTAAGGATGCCGGGTCGGCCCATTGGAGATCATCAATAAACATGACCAATGGCCTTTCTTTGGTAGCCAAGGCTCTCA
This sequence comes from Bacteroidota bacterium, assembly GCA_022573915.1. GTDB lineage: Bacteria > Bacteroidota > Bacteroidia > Chitinophagales > JACZTA01 > JACZTA01. The sequence continues at coordinate 4,963 of JACZTA010000244.1, forward strand.
CAAAATTCTGAAGCGTTATGTTAAATCTGTTTTGTGATTCTATAGGCGGTAGTTCATCAACCTCAGGTTGTTTACCAATAACCAATTCTAATTCAGGCAAGACATCAATGATCAGTTGGCCATTACTTCTAAGGGCACCGAGAATTCTGTTCTTCCATTCTTTAAGCTGCTTCTCGGAACCTGTCAGCATTTCATTTACTAATTGACGAAACGCCTGCAGCATAGCAAAATAAGGGAAGTGACGTTCCAGCTGTTCGAACTTTCCATGAATGAACAACCCATTATTTTTTACGACTGGTGCATGTATCTCATTGATGAGTGCTGATTTGCCAATTCCCGAATGTCCGGATACCAACACCAACTCCATGTTGCCAACACAGGTACGTTCAAAAATTTGCATTAGTTCCTCTATCTCCTTCTCCCTTCCATATAATTTTTGAGGGATCTCAAATTTTCCCGATAGATCGTTCTTACCTAATTTGAAGGATTTAATATTTCCGGTGGTACGGAACTCATTCAAGCATTTCTCAATGTCATACCGTAAACCATTTGCTGATTG
>JACZTA010000245.1 GCA_022573915.1 Bacteroidota bacterium
TTCATCGCCTTCCAATTCATTGATAAAATAATACAGCTGGTGAATGTTCCCTTCTATATTTTTAGAACGCTCATGAACCCGACGAAAAGAGCCATCGTTTTTATACTTCGACAGTCCGTACAACGACCTGGCGATAGTGGTTCGTAAGTATTTATTTTCCGGGTGAATTTTGAGAAGCAGAAAAGAGTTATAAATAGATTTTGCGTAATCGCGATTGATCAGGTACAGACGGCTGAGTTCAAACCTGGCAATCGTTTGAACCTTGGCAAACTTACTCTCAGGAAGAGTATATTCCACTCTTCCCTCATTGCTTTCATCCCTGGTGATCTTGTCCAATTTTTTTCTTCGTCTTCTAATATTCGGATGTGTGCTCTTAGTGTCATCGTAGTCATCATCCATTGCTATTTCGTTCACTTCTTCAAGAAAATAATCCTCCGGGAAGATCAGATCACTCGATTCAAAATAGCTCTTTTCGAATTCCACTTCATCAAAGGGCAGATAAGAATATTGCAGTACATCGAAAACCCCATCAATTTCTTCGAGGCTATAGTTCGTGTTTAAGTAGAGCTCAAGACCTTCCTCATCGGCCTCAAACTCAAGATCTTTAGAGTAATTAAAGGTCGCCAGCACTTTTTCTTCTAAAGATGTTTGCCTGTATGCTCCCTTTCCTTTTCCAATTTTCTCTTGTTCCAGGTAAGAATCCATTACATGATCGTTCCTGAAATGTACAAATTCATGTGAAAGGATATACGCCAACTGCGCTTCGTTTTCGAGCTGAGCAATCAAGCCCATTGTTACAAAAATGATCCCATTATTTGTTGTAATGGCATTAACTATAGGCGATTTTATCATAAAGATGCTGATCTTATCCCTGAGCTCTGGATCATCCTTCAAAACCAGGTCAGCCACTTCGTTGACGTACTCTCCTACCGGATCGTTAAAAAGAACCTTACCACTTAACAGCATCTGGTCAATGAAATAATTGCTGGAAAGAAGGAATTTCTCTTTCGATTTTCTGGTTTTTCTATTATCTTCCTGACCTATCTCGCTAGCTTGCTCTTCAAATTTATCCGCCGAGAGCGTCCTGAATTCTTCAGGAATTTCGCCTTGCGATCGAATAGGCTGGTAGTCTTCAAGTTCCTGACCCATCAAACGGCCAAATGCAAAACAAAGGGTTAGCGCAAAAAAGGAAATAAGAATTTTCATAGATACGATTCTGTTTTATTATAGTTATAAAATTACCGCTCAAGTAAATATACAAAATAATGGATACTCAATTAGCCAGGATAATGTGTAGCGGTTTAATATTTAGACTTGTTTTTTATGCCTCTTAAGTCTTTTACAAAAGACTCAATTAGCCAATTGATGAAAGTGAGTAGTAAGCTAAAGACAACAGCCCACCAAAATCCTGCCACTTCAAAGCCGGGGAGCAAGGAATCTGCCAACAGTATCATTATAGCATTGATAACCAGTAAGAACAATCCTAATGAAAATATGGTTAAGGGCAGAGTTAGCAGCACAAACAAGGGCTTTATAAGTACATTAAGCGTAGAAAGAACCAGCGCTACTATTATTGCGTAAGTAATATCCTTAATGGATACGCCGGGGAGTAAATACGAGCCGGTCATGACTGCAATACTGGACACGAAGGTTTTTATGAGGAATTCTTTCATATAGGTAATTTAATATATTAACGAGTAATTTCTTTACTTTCCTCAATAATTTAATTGCGAATAGTAATTTTGTATGATTTTTGATTAGAAAACATAAGTTTATGAGTAAACGAGCGTTTAGAAGATTCTATCGCTTTATTTCTCGTATTTGACTGTAGAATAACCTAGCACGTGTTCATTTTCTCCAAAAGCAACAATCCGGATACCGATAAAGAACTTATTTCTAAGTTCAGAAATTCGTACGACAATTCGTATATAGAAGAGCTCTTCTCACGCTATACCCACCTGGTGTATAGTGTGTGCTATAAATATCTGAAGCACGAAGAAGACTCAAAGGACGCGGTGATGGAAATTTTCGAGCAATTGATTGAAAATCTTAAGAAGCATCAGATAGAAAATTTCAAAGGCTGGATATACAGTGTTGCCAGGAATCATAGTTTGATGAAACTGCGCAAAGAGAAAAAAATAGTTGAGTTTGATACAGATTTTGACAATTTTAAGGTAAAAGATGTGGAATTGAACAACAATCTGCATCTAGATAACGAGGAAAAGGTCAACAAAATGATGGAAGGCTTAAACCAACTTAAAAACGAACAGAAGAAGTGTGTCGAGTTGTTCTATCTTCAGGAAAAATGTTACCGGGAAGTTGTCGAAGTAACAGGATATAGTCTGAAACAGGTTAAAAGCTTTATTCAGAACGGTAAAAGGAATTTAAAAAATTATATGGTCGAGAATCATGGATAAACCATTGGATAAAGAAAATATGAATCAAGCGGGAGAGCGATTGTTCAATGAATCGACATGTTTATCCTTGGATATGCTGACAGGGTATCTCGAAAATACGTTAGCATCATCTAATATGCAATATGTTGAAAAGCATTTGATTGATTGCGAGTTATGTACTGCCGCCCTGGAAGGAATCACGATCATGCCTGAAAGAAATTCTCTGAAAGCTACGATTGAGTCACTCAATTATAAGATAATTGGCAATAAAGCGAAGCTTCCTAATGTTACGATTCCAATCTATGCAAAAAGAATCATAGCGGCTGCTGCGATCATATTAATGGTACTGGGAGCCGGATATTTTTTCGATTATTATCTGCATATCTCTGATCAGTTTAATCCGATAGCCGAATCCACTCAGGTTCCTGCCGCAGACAAAGAGCCGGTGGGGCTCGAACAACAAGCTAAACTCTCCGAACCTGTTGAGGACAAGACGAATAGAGCCTTTGAGAGGATAGAACCTTATCGTGAAGACTATGTTACTCAAAGAGCGGATGAGGCAACACAAGAGGTTGAGCAAGATGCATTTGCATTGGACGGAAAGGGGATTATAGCTGCGCTGTCACCGGATGTAATAACTTATGCCTGGTCACCAACATCCGAGATCGATGAGATTGAAGCAAATGTGTACAATAACGCCTTGTCGCCCTCGCTTGCTTATATAATTACTGTTCCGGAAGAGAAAGTAATAGGAGGAGATCAGGATGGATACTTGTTGGCTGACAATATTCCCGCTGAGGATTTTAAGGAAAAGAATGAGGTTCTTGCTGAGCCAACAATTGCCGGGGAATCGAAACGGAGAAAAAGCGTTGAGGAAAACCTTTCCAAGCAACCCATTTTTAGTAAGGACGAGACGTCTAAGAATGATGGTTCTTACGACTTCGGTGCTTCATCTACAGCAAGTGGCGTGATAGGAGCAGCTGATACTGTCATTGTCAGCGGCACTGCGGTCAATTTAGATTATGAAGAATCAATTTTTAAAGAGCAGGAAATATCTGAGCCAGATTTTTTCTATGTAGTCGAGGATATGCCTGAGTTTCCCGGTGGCAGGAAGAGCATGGAGAAATTCATTAAGGCAAATATTAAGTATCCGGAAAACGGAAAGAAAGGTAAAAATAAGGGAACCGTTAGTCTTAGCTTTATTGTAGATGAAGACGGCAAAGTAACGAATGTAAAAATTACTAAGAGCAGCGGAATACTAGAATTGGATCAGGACGCTGTCAGAGTTGTGCGATCAATGCCTGACTGGACAGCCGGTAAAGAGAGTGGGGTGGTGCAGAAGGTTAAGCAATCGGTTAAGGTAAAGTATTAGTCCAAGGTCCAAAGTTCAATGTTGAGTCCCCTCCTAAAAGTCATTTTTCGCCACAAAAGCACTAAACCACAAAAGAAGACAAAATATAAATAATTAAATATCAATCATTTGTGAAATTTTGTGTTTTCGTGGCATGATCTATTCTTACACTTTTCGGAGTGGACTCAAGGTTCCATGTTCAAAGTAGCTGTCCAAGGTCCAAGGGGCACTCCCAATCCCAACCGCAACCAAAACCACAACCACACTCACACCATCCCCCGATCCTTCTTTATAGAATCGTATGCGTTATTGAGTTTTTGAAACTTCTCTTTCCCTGCCTTTCTGTGTTCTTCTCCTAAATGGGCAACTTTATCAGGGTGATATTTGACGGCCATCTTACGGTAAGCTTTTTTTACTTCATCATTGGATGCCGATTTCTCCACGCCCAGGATCTCATATTTCTTTTCTCTCGCTTCATAAAACATTGCTTTTATCGAGTTAAAATCGGTTCTGTTAACGTTAAGGTATCCCGCGATCCGTTCGATCACTTCCACCTCCTTTGGATGAATATGTCCATCCGATTTAGCAATTCCAAACAGATATTGCAGCAGCTGCAATCTGGCAGCATGATCTATATTCATTTGAATCTGAAGCGATACCTGTCTTAAAGAAAAATCTTTTTGAAGGATGTTCTGTAAAAGATCCATCTTTTCAGCGATGTGAGTGCCACCGAAGGTTCGCACCATAAAATTTTTGACAAATTTCAGTTCTGCTTCCAGTATTCTTCCATCTGCCTTGATGACAGCAGCGGAAAGCATTAGAATACTAACCGAAAAATCATTACTCATCACACGGGATGAGGCTCCTCTTTTACCCCTGTTATCAACCATACTTCCTAAGAAGTATCCAAGGAAGGCACCCATGTACCCCCCAACAATGAAGCCCAATCCGGCTCCCAGCCATTTTCCATATTTAGCCATTATTCAGAATTCTTTATTGATTATTTTTGTAGATGATGCCTTCGCGCATCACGAATTTTACGTTTTGTAAAGTCTTTATGTTTATGGTCGGGTCTTCATCCACGGCAATAATGTCTGCTAACTTACCAATAGTTATGGATCCCGTCTCGTCCTCAATCCCAAGCATTCTCGCACATTCCATCGTAGCAGAATGTATTGCCTCCATCGGTGGCATACCCGCTTCAACCATATATTCAAACTCTAACGCATTTAGTCCGTGTTGGAATACGCCGGCATCTGTTCCAAAAGCGATCTTCACCCCTTCCTTATAGGCTTTGCCAAAGGTAGATTGTATCATAGGCCCTATCATCAGCGCTTTTGGAACCACTATATCAGGATAATATCCGGGTATCAGTGCCGAATCTGCGACAGATTTTCCGGCAGTGATCGTTGGAACATAATAAGTGCCATATTTTTTCATGAGCTTCATCACCTCCTTAGTCATCATGGTACCATGCTCGATGGAAGTAATCCCGGCTTTGACAGCTCGTTTCATTCCTTCAGCCCCATGACAATGTGCGGCCACCGTGATACCGAAATCATTTGCCGTTTCAACAATTGCATTAATTTCTTCTTGTGTGAACTGTGGCCTGAAACCGTCTCTTGCCATACTCAGTACACCTCCCGTGGCCGTTATCTTGATCAGGTCAGCCCCATTCTTTACCTGCTGCCTTACTGCTTTTCGGCAAGCATCCGGTCCGTCAGCAACACCAAC
>JACZTA010000246.1 GCA_022573915.1 Bacteroidota bacterium
GGTAGTCATGAGTCATTACAGGAAGCACGCGATAGACTAGGGGGAAGCTGATGCGTCTACTCATTACCGGCGGTGCCGGCTTCATAGGGAGCCATATAGCTGAAGAAGCACTCAAAGCAGGACACGAAGTCACCATCTACGATAATCTCTTCTCTGGAAAGCTTGACAACGTCGCCCACCTCAAAGAGCAAGTTACATTCATCAAAGGAGATATCATCCGTCTCGGTTTTTCGCGCTCGTATCCGTTCGTAGCGGATCTTAGGATCGGCATCTACGGCGATCAGGTGAAAATTTCCCCTGGAGTTTAAACTTTCAACTTCACCGGGCGTGCGAATACTTTCTATGATACAATCTCCACCTGCTTCCAACGCTCTTTCAAACAATTGTTCCACAATATAGGCGGAGGTATGCCGCGTGCGAAGGTCATTTGCCACCATTACAAGCGAATCCCGGTTAACAGGGAGGCTTCTTCTCTTGATCTCTTCGGTTATAAATTCTCTAACAGAGAAATGAGTAAATCCTTTTTGTTTAACTAAATAATTGACGATGGTCCCTTTGCCGGCTCCGTTAGTTCCTGTTATGCCTATAACGACCATATGGGTTAGAATTTGTGATCTCTAAAGTTTAAAATTAACAATTAACTACCATAAATTTTATGTAGAATTAAGGGAACTACAAATCTTAATTAAGAGTTAAGCATCAGATGGTGTTTGATTTACATCACTAAAGGCATTATATTTGTATTAGGCAGTCTGCTCAATCCTTTGGGATAATTCCGTTGCGGAAAATATTATACATCTAAAACTCGTTTTTAATAAAATCAGAAAGTATGCGTTTTAAAATGATCAAGTATTTTACCTGTCTGGCACTCCTCGTATTTCTTACGTCTTATACTTCCACAAAGGACATCGACAGAGAAGAGGTGTTGATAGAGCTTGTAGTGAATGGACTGGCTAACAATCATTTTCAAAGTTTAGTACTGAATGATGAGCTGTCTGTAAAAATATTTGATCTGTATATCGATCGGCTGGATCGTAGCAAACGATTTCTGTTAAGTTCAGATATTGAAAAACTTACCAGGTATAGAACAAGGATCGATGATGAGTTGAATGAAGGCAAAACCGAATTTTTTGAATTATCCATTGGTCTGATTGAAAAAAGAATAAAGGATGCGGAGAATTTTTATAAAGATATTCTGGAAAAACCATTTGATTTTACAAGAGAGGAGAATATTGAAATGGAAGCGGATAACCTCGACTTTGTTGCCACTAAAAAAGAATTGAAAGACCGCTGGAGAAAAGTGTTGAAGTATCAGGTAATGAACCGGATCAATAATAAACTGGACGCACAAGAAACCGCGATTGAAAATAGTGATACGTCAGTGACGATCAAGACATTCGCAGTTTTGGAAGAAGAGGCGAGAACGAAGGTTGAAAAAACGTTTAGAGATTGGTTTTACCGGATGTCTAAAATAAACCGGGAAGACCGGCTTGCTACTTTTATTAATTCGCTTACAAACGTCTATGGGCCGCACACAACTTATTTTCCACCAAAAGCAAAAGATAATTATGACATTGCCATGTCGGGTCAGCTCGAGGGCATAGGTGCCCAACTACAGCAAAAGGACGAATATATAAAAGTTACCAGCATTGTCCCCGGTAGTGCTTGTTGGAGACAGGGCGATTTGGAAGCAGGCGATTTAATCTTGAAAGTGGCGCAAGGAGATCAGGAACCGGTTGATATCGTAGATATGCGAATAGATGATGCTGTTCAATTGATCAGAGGCAAGAAAGGCACTGAAGTGAGGCTGACGGTTAAAAAGATCGACGGAACGCAGATGGTTATTCAAATCATCCGTGATGTGGTTTTGCTTGAAGAAACTTATGCAAAATCTGCTATTCTAAAAAATATTGAAACTGGTAAAAACTTCGGTTATATTGATCTTCCAAAGTTTTATGCCGATTTCAACAGGCGCGGTGGTAGAAGTTGTGCCACGGATGTGAAGAATGAAATAGAGAAACTCAAGCAAGACGGCATTGACGGAATAATACTTGACCTTCGAAGTAATGGAGGTGGGTCCTTGCAAGATGCAGTTAGAATGTCCGGACTTTTTATAGAAAAAGGACCCATTGTACAGGTAAAAGGAAGGACCTCGAAACCATATGTATTAAGAGACGTGGATCAAACAGTACAGTATGGAGGGCCCTTGGTGATTCTTGTAAATTCTTTTAGCGCCTCAGCATCTGAGATTCTGGCTGCAGCGATACAGGATTACCAGAGAGGTGTGATTATTGGAAGTAAATCAACATTTGGCAAGGGTACAGTTCAGCGGTTCTATGATCTGGACGATTTTCTAAATTCGCAATATGAAGAGATCAAACCGCTCGGAGCCATTAAATTAACTACACAGAAATTTTATCGCATCAACGGGGGAGCAACTCAACGTAAGGGAGTTATTCCTGATATAATCCTGGCGGACAATTATAGTTATATCAACGTGGGAGTGCAGGAATTAGATCATGTAATGCCTTGGGATGAAATCGACCCGGCAAAATATACACCCTGGAGTTCATTCTTTCTGGAACTCGATAAACTAAAGGATAAGAGCAAGATACGCACTCAAAGCAATAATTTCTTTACAAAGGTGGATGAAAATGCTAAATGGTTAAAGGCTCAGCGCGATAAAACTGTTTTTACTCTCGAGTTTGATTCATATCGTGAAGAACAGCAAGCTATAGATGCTATAGCTAAAAAATTCAAGGGTGATGAGAAAGAGTTGGCGAGTATGGAAGTCTTTTCACTTACAGCCGACATGGAGTCTCTTAAGTCAGATTCTGCAAAATTTGAAAGACGTGCGGCCTGGCATACGAACCTGAATAAGGATATGTATTTATTTGAAGCCATGTCTGTGCTTGGAGATATGGCCGGAGAATAGATCAGATAAACGATCCGTTTATATATACCCACACCATGCTCGCATAGGCAAATACGTTTACCAGAACTCCAAAATACTTCATCTGTGTAACACTATAAGGTGCATGTTTGAAAATAATTAATGCATCCAACAGTATCCAAGCTGTGAATAATGCAAGTGCGGCTCCCAGAATGATATCCTCAAAGATGAACACCAGTAAGAGCGATTCAATCAACGTGATGGCTGCCAATAAAAACTTGGACTTCTGAAATCCCAGTAAAACAGCCGTAGTCTTTCTGCCTCCTTTTTTATCCGGTACTATGTCCATTATCTCGCCTGCGAAATGTCCTTGTAAGGCAAATAAGAATGTATAAATAAATGTTGCAGGCGATAATACATCAAAGCCATTCAACCATGAAGAAAATGGAAAGATCAATAAAAAACCGGCTTGGTTGAATAACTCGTATGGGGGCCTTCCTCTCAATCCTTTCTCAGGCAAGTTGTACAACAGGTTTACCAAAAAAAGTCCTGCAAAAATTAGTAGCATTTTGGATGAATCTGTATAGAGGAAGTAGGCGAGAAATGGAATTTGAGTGATAATAATTATGACAGGCAGAATGGATAAATCTTTTTTGGAAAGCTTGGAGCCAAATAAATAATTACCCTTTCTTGGATTCAGTTGATCAATATCGTAATCCACTATATCATTCCAGCCATATATGAACAGGTTTAACGGTAGAGTCACATAAATCAACCCCATCCAAAACTCCGTCGAATTGATAACAAAAATATCAGTGATTGGCAGAAGGTATAGCCACACAGTCGGAAACCACAACCCGGGGCGAGAGACCATCAATATATTATTTACCGACCGCACCAAGTTCATTGATAATAAAATTTTAAATTCTCATTCCCATTCCCAATCCAAAAGTCTCACTCACTCACATCCCCCAATTTATTTTTTTTCGCATCATTTATGGAATCTACCACCTAATCGCATCTATATGTCATTAAAGGTTACAAAATTATTTCACTCTTCTGCTTTTTGTCTAAACCAGCAGTTCCAAAATTTGTCACTTATGAAAAAACAGATCAGGTTCGCCGCAATGGCAGTTGTTATCGTTTCGATAATCGGACTTGCCTCTTTCAAGCCTATAACAGATGCAAATCCTGAAAAACTTAGAGAGTTGCAACTCAAAGAAGTTAATTATCAGCCGGTAGAACCATTTGTACAAGAAGGGATTGATTGGTTAGCTGACGCACAGTTTGAAAATGGTGGATGGGGTGCCGGAAGTCATCGTGCACAGCAGGTTAGAGATCCAAGAGCGGTGAAGACTGATCCCGGAACAACGGCCTTCGCGGGTATGGCACTCTTACGTTCCGGCAATACATTGACATCGGGCCAATATAACTTGCATGTTAAAAAAGCTCTTGAATTTCTTTTGAAGACGGTCGAAGAATTTCCTGAGGAAGGAATTAAGATAACCAATATCACAGGCACTCAGCCACAGGTTAAAATGGGTGCTAATATCGATGTATCACTTACTTCACAATTTTTCACTAAGATCCTGATTCATACAGCATTCGATCCGGAATTGGAAAAAAGAGTTACAGCAGCTTTGGATAAATGCATACGAAAAATAGAAAGATCACAAAATAACGACGGTAGTATGGCCGGGGGCAGTTGGGCCGGTGTTTTACAATCGGCTATGGCTGATGAAGCACTTGAACTTGCTGACAATATTGGCAGGCCGGTAGATCAAACCGTTATACAAAAATCCAAGAATTACCAGGCAGGTAATATTAGCGCAGATGGAACAGCAGTAGTAGGCAGGTCTGCCGGTGTGGATCTTTATGCAAGATCCAGTAATCAAAGATCTATTGCAAAGAAATCGAGAAAAGCGCAGGAGATATTCGAAGAAGCCAAGAAATCAGGTGAATTAGATGAAGATGCTGAACTGAACGAAGCAACCTTCGAGAGTTTGGGAGTAGACAAAGAAGAGGCAAAACGGCTCTCTAGTGCTTATTCAACTTCTCAAAGTAATAAAGCCCGTTTCAGCGATGAAGCGGTTATGTCAGGATTTGGCAATAACGGCGGCGAAGAATTCTTAAGCTATATGATGACCAGTGAATCCATGGTAATAGAAGGTGGAGACGCCTGGGTTGAGTGGAACGAAAAGATGACTGTTCGTCTTTCAAAAATACAAAACAGTGATGGCAGCTGGTCCGGACACCATTGTATAACCAGTCCGGTCTTTTGTACTGCAGCGGTTATTTTAACCCTGACAGCAGAAAATGACGAGAATATCCTGACAATGGACTCAGGAGATTAAAAAATATCTGATTGGCAAAAGTCGATTAGTTGTTCATGATTGGGTTTGGGGCTCGCTAGTCATAGCGGGCCCTTTTTTTATTTCCCCTCATCGTTATATTTCTCTATTTTCGAATCTGATAGATATTCAAGATGCTGTTTAGAACATTATTCCTGATCCTTCTTGGCTTTTTACTCAATCTGCAATGTAGTCAGGTTGAACACTCCATGCACTGGAAAGCATGT
>JACZTA010000026.1 GCA_022573915.1 Bacteroidota bacterium
GCGAAGAAAGGTTGTGTGTTTAATGCTTACATTGATCCAACCTGTCCTTCCTTTAGTGAAAAAAATGGCTTAGTGGATAATGCATCCAGTAATATGGGAAATTGGGGAAGTGATTTAGAAGATCCAATACAAGATCAAAACGTAGTTATTATTAACTATCCCAATCCCTTTAATAATTACACAACAATCGATTACACCATATTAAATCAAGGTTACCTATCAATAAAAATATACAACTTATTTGGAGAGGAAGTCGAAATAATAGTAGGTAATAAATTTCATGACCCTGGTAATTACAAATTGCAATTAGATACAAAAGACTTGGCGGACGGAGTATATGTTTGCAGTGTACAACTTCTTGCTGGTAAAGATCAACAAAATGAACGAGAAGAATTGATAAATAAGCATGTAAACGATTTGAAGGGAATTGACCAGAGCATTGAAAATATGGTCATGCTCCCCACCACAGATGAAGATCATGAATCCTTTAGCTTGTTATCAGATAATCAAACAAATAAAGCTCTGTTTATAAAGATGATTAAGTTAAATAATAATTAAGGTAAGGGAAGAGTAGATTAGAAGCTTAAGGACCATGCTTACAGATGGACAAGTGATCACCTTGACTTCTCAAATGCAATCTACCTATGGCAGTTTTGGTCAATGGAGCTATACCCACTTATATTATCCAACGAGCGCTGAGGATTGGCAAAAGTTAAAATCCAAACCGGTTCAAAAGATTAGAATCTACTCCCTAAATCAATTCAAGGATTACGAAATTAAGGAGAGGAATGCGGACAAAATTATAAATGCGATTAAATGTTTGGAGATCGAGGCTGATTCACATTAGTTTGTATAATACATATGCCTATTTCTTTAGATAGCTATTCAGCAAATTAAGGTGTCCTTTAACACCATTTGTTCTGTCTAGCATGGTTGGATAATTCAAATAACTACTTAAATATCAATAACGTAACGTTCAATATCTCCTTTTTATATTGCGTACTTCTACGCATAATTCTCCCTATTAATACTTGAAATATTGAAAATATTTGGAATATACTTTTTTGATGCTTAATCTTCAAAATAAGAATGGATTTTGCATAATCAATTGCAAACATTATTAACTATTAATTAAAAAGGAGGTGTAAATGGCAATTGAAATGGTAGTTAACTAAGAATTTCTAAACAAAGGAATTCAGTAGCTTGGCAATTTATATGCGTCAGAAAATCAGATGATCAAACCTATTAATGTAACCTTGAATTAAACTATTGGAGGATAAACTCATGAAAATATTAAAAAAGCAATTACCAACATCATTAATCACCGTGTTGGTTGTGATAGGGCTTGGGGTACTGGTAAGCTTCATTTTTCAATCATGTCAAAAAGAATATGTTAACTCAGTTACGCAAGACGAAAAGCCGCAAATTGCACTCATAGAACTTTGCTGTACTGCTGTAGCCACTTTTGGAGGAAAATGCAAGGCAAACTGTGAGACTTGTATGGATTCTTGTTGTAGGAATGGATGGTATAGTACTTGTTGTGCTTGTACTTGTTCCAATTGCCCAGAGATGATCGCAACAGAGGTGGACCTAGAAATAACTGCGGCGCAGAAGACAAGGCATAACGATTTTGGACAGTTTTGTCTAGATAGTCTCAACAATAGTTCACTAGCATTCAGCATCGACAAGGTTTTAAGTGATATTGTCGATGCCTGTGAAGCTGATGACTTAACAGATTACGACCTTGCAACTTATAATCTGGAATTTCATATTAATAGTGCCTCACAAGGAGATACAGATAAGATGAATTGGTGGTTAAATGAAAATAACCTCGATTCAATACCAGGCTCTTGATTTGATAACGCTTGAGATTGACCACAAAGCAGCACATCGACGGATAAGGTTTATGTGCTGCTTTTTATTAAATTTGATATTAATCTTATAATTTATATTAAAATATGCGGCTTCGAGTTATACAACATGTATTGCAACTTGTATTGGTCACCATTGTTATTAGTTGCCAGCAGTCTTCTCAGGACGAAATAGAAGAATTTGCACTAAATGGAAATATCAAAATTAACGATCAATGGCAAAATAAAATTTATCTGTCCAGAATAAAATCTATGAGTAGCTTCTTTATTGCCTCTCCTGCTTTCATTGTTGATACCGCCATAATTCAGGATGATGGGACATTTGAATTTGATCTTGATCTTGATAGTTTGCCTAAAGAACCAACTTTTTATAGATTGAATTTGGCGAAGAAAGGATCGCCAGGCGCAAGCATCATCTTTGGTAGCAGAGATGAGAATTATATCTTCCTATTACTGGATAGAAATTCTAATATAAATATCACTGCTGATGCAAGTAATCTAACCAAAACATACATAGTGGAGGGCTCTAGGGATAATTTATTGATAAAGAAGCTAAGGACTATTCGAGAAGAGTCTTACGTTGCAGCACATAAGCTCCAAGAAACGCTCCAAGAAATAATGGACGTACCTAACATAAACAAAGATTCAGTAATGCAGGCAATGCAAATAAGCTTAACCAAGACATTAATTGAAAATAACAAGTCCATTAAGGCTTTTATCGATACAACAGAAAACTCCTTAGTTCCCATTTTAGCAACGCTTTATTATGATTACAATGATGATTTGAACGATGACCTTGAATATTTTGAAACATTAGATGCAAAATTTCAAGAGAGCTTGCCAAAATCTAACTACACCGATCAGTTTCACCAGCGAATTGTAGATTTTAAAACCGTGTTACCAGTTGGTTCTAAGGCACCAGAAATTATTCTAAGTGATACAACAGGGTCTCCTATAAATCTCACCACTATAGCTAGCAATAATAAAATCGTTTTGTTAGATTTTTGGGCGTCCTGGTGTAGCCCTTGCCGAGAGGAAAACAAAAAGATAATTCTACCGCTATATGAGCAATACCATGATAAAGGATTCGAAGTTTATAGTGTTTCCTTTGACACTAATAACGAAGAATGGATAGGCGCTATAATTCAGGACCATATCCAATGGATCCAGGTATCTGACTTGAAAGGGAAACATAAATCTCCGGTTGCCGCCGATTATAAGATCAAATCCTTACCAACTACGTTTTTGATAGACAGCAATGGTAATATAATCGCGAAAAGCAAAAGAGGACTTGAACTAAAGGGATTTATTGAGCAATTTTTTGATGAAAAAGAAACCATTTGAAAAGTATAGTTTATAGTTATATCATTCTTCTTTTCGTTGCTAGTCTCTTTATTCAACCACCTCTAGCAGCTCAATCTCCAGTATGTTACACATCCAATGTAATGACTCAGTACTGGCAGAAACATCCGAAACTTGAAGCTAATTTCAATAAAGAAAATCAGACACGTATACACTCCTTTACTACCTTAGGGACCTGGGCAGAGAAAACGAATGTGGCAAGCTATATCATTCCTGTGGTTGTTCACATTATGCATAACAACGGCCCTGAAAACATAAAAGATGAACAAATTTTCAGTCAAATAGAAGTCCTCAATGAAGATTTTGGGAGATATGGGCAAGGCTATAATACCCATGTTGATGGTGCTGATAGCAGAATTCGATTTTGTCTAGCTTCCAAAGATCCACAAGGAAATTCCACCAACGGTATCAGCAGAGAACTATATCTTCAAACAGACTCTTTTAATTTAGATATGGACATTGAAATGAAGAGGCAAAGTATTTGGGATAGCAAACGATATTTAAACATTTGGATAGTAAACAACATTGATAGCAGCCCTACCGGAAGTCACATTCTTGCCTATTCGTACTATCCTAGTGGAAGTGCTGGACAACCGCATGATGGTGTTGTTATCAGGTATGACTACTTTGGTCGCGAGGGTGTGTTGGCTGACCCAAATTTAAATGGTTGGGCTACAACTCATGAAGTTGGTCATTACTTAAACCTATTTCATATTTGGGGTGACGGTGGTTGTAGCCAAGATGATGAAGTAGAGGATACTCCTAAATGTGATGGCCCGTATTTTTCCCCTTATCCCAATTGTCCTAAACCTACACAATGTGACCAAGTGAGAATGATAGAGAATTATATGGATTATTCAGCGGACAAATGTATGAACCTCCTTACAAAAGGGCAAGTGCTAAGAATGCATGAGGCAATCTTTAACTACCGAAGCACGCTAGTTTCCGCAGAAAATATTGCGTTTACAGGGTGCGATAAAGTTGATACCAATACTAACATTTCAATTACCAAAGCAATTGATCTATATCCTAATCCCGTTCAGAATAGAATTATAGTCAATTTAAATCAACCTGGAGTACAAGTTTTGTCGATTGCTATATATAACCTACTTGGTCAATCAGTGATATTTCTTGAAAAAAGAAATCCAAATACTGGACCGTTTACACTTGATTTACAAACACTCAACGAGGGAATGTATATTTTTAGAGTAAGTGTTGACGAAGAACTACTAAATCAAAAGATACGAATCAATAGATAATCTCCAGTGAGTGTTGTCGGCAGATAGATTTATTGGTTCAATTGAACTAATCAAATTACGGCTCGACCTACTAAAATCCTTGTAACGTTTCTAAAATATTTTTCTACTAAAAGACTAATGATAATCTGTAGATCGTCAAACAAGGTAACGCTCAATCAATGAGGTGTGGGCTAAAAGTAGATTGGATGACCCCAAAACTAAAGCGATAGTTATTAAAGTCAAAATTGATGTTTGATAAGTGATCTTAGTGTAATTATAATATCCTTTATGCGAGTCATCTTCAAAGACTTAATTTGGCTTTAACTCAAACATTTACATATTTCTTGTCAACACTGGAGATTCCACTGCATGTGACCATCCTTTTTCGAAATTTCGGCTTTGCCTCCAAGAGTCGTGATTTTTTCTTAGATATCAAATTTGAATAGGGTATATTTCTATCGTTAAATGACCAAATAGCGGGGAAGTTAGTATCACTACTATCCATCTGACAATGAAGCGGGTCAATCAATCTTACATGCTCTATACACGCTGATACTATTAATGGTTATCAGCTTTAGAAAATAGTTTCCGGTAGGTAGATCATAGGAATCCCATATAATGAAATGCTCACCCCCTTCTAGCATAGATAGCTCTTGCTTGTGAATGATATTACCTGACAGATCATAAACTAATAATTCCCGCACTGCATCTCCGTCAGCGACATTTAGAACGATATCCAGCTGTCCTAAAAATGGATTGGGATATATTTCCAGGTAAGATTGCAGATATTCTATTTTTTGTTCCTTATAAGGCTCATTGTTATTCACATAGCGTTTCAGATTTATGTTCGCATAATGACTTTTTTTGTATACAACGTTTTGGACTATGCCACCTCCATCATTGTGGTAAAATGCGAAGTAAGTGAACGCCGTTGGCGAACCGTTTCCGGCAAGTGAAGGTATCCTTGAATCAATAGTTTGCATACCTGGTCCTATACAATAAGGAACTATTGAATAACAATTATCCGCCAAGATACCGGTGAAAAACAGACGACGTGCTAGCACATCGTAATCTCCACTTCCTACAATGTTACATCCATCTGCATGAGTCCATGCCACAATTATATAGTCACCTGAATAAGTAATTACCGGTTGTATACTCAAACACGAAGTTAAACCGCCAAAACTGTTCACCGTGACTGACCCCCCTGGAGTTTGAACTCCGAAGTAATTTGCCGTTGCCAGTACTTTGAAATTCCACGTTGCCCAATCCCTGTCTTCTACAGTAACTGCATAATCAGTGGGAGCAAAGTTGGTCATATCTGGACCTGGTGGACACCCTATACGAGGTGGTCCGATAATATGAGTTCTATTGATCTGAATAGGTTGATGAACTGAAGGCGTGCTGCATCCGAAACCAGTGGTCAAACCACTCATCTTGCATCTAGCCACCTCAACTTGAAAAACGGAACCATCATCATAAGAATACACAAAATGGGCAAGCGCACCACTTGAACCTCCGGTCTCATTAACAGCCACGTCCGGGTCTTTTGCTAAGAAAGATGTATTATAAATGATAATTCCATTCGTATATACAATTGAGGGTAGAAAAGGGACAAGGTCAATGACGTTTGCATAGATGTCTCCAGCTTGTTCCCAAGTTACTACTGCTTTACCAGAGAAAGTACCTTCTTCAGCAATATCAATATTTGGACTAGTGCAAGCTATCCCGGATGCACTCAATCTCATATTTTGAAAAAGCGTGATTGGTGTAAATAAAATACCAGAATAACTATAGGCATCAGCACGTATTTCATCGCTATTGCTTTCATCAATGTATACAATTACCATTATTCGCTTGTCATGCCATATGATCACATCTGGATCCTTTGCTTTAGTGCTTCCATTTAGGTTCACAATTCCCTTATTGCCTATGCCATCGTCCCATGCGTATCTTATAGTTTTTGATTGCTGTTCCCAAGTCATAACATGCAATGCCGGTGGATCGGTTTTTTCGACATCATTGCCTGTGTGGAAACAGTTTATCGCTGATCCACCGCACGCACCAGGGGTATTACAAGGTGTTACCACACCTCCTCCTGCGCAATTGTCTACAGTTGTGGCTGGATTGAGTAAAGGGCATTGAGCAATGCTGGAGAATGATGTTGCAGCAACTGTAATTACAGTCCAGATTAAGATTTTAAGAACATTTTCAGTTTTCATAGCTATTTATTTATTGTACATAATTTGAATAGATATTTAATTAAAATTAGATAATTATTACATGCAATATCTAAGGTATACCTACCTAATTATGTAAGTATTCATGCGTAAAACATTAAGAATATTTGTAATGATACCTTATTAGGTTTAGGTTTATTTTTTTCTCACTCACCTAGCACTCCTCAACCAATCTATTTACCGGAATCTTCCTGTCAGGGAAGTTATTTTTTCATTCTAAAATTTAGGAGGAAGAGTTATGAAGACATTAATTAATGAGTATTATAATAATAGAAAGATCAGGAAGAATAAATTGAGAAGCAATTATGAAAGTTCTAACCTAAAAAATGATCGTAATGACTATTATCTTAGATTTGAAGCCTTTTTTGTATCAATTACTTTAGCCATTTTATTTTGGCATCCGGTTATTGCGCAGCTACCCGGTCCTGGTTTCGATGAATTCGAATCAGTTGCAGAAGTTGATATCGATTTAGGTTTTGGATTATTCCATTTAAAAGCAACTGGCCCTACTAAAATTAAGCGTGGAACCCCTCGCATAGTAACACCCCCTTGTCAAATTCCACCTTGTCCATCATTTGTTAGAATTCCTACTGAAATCGTTCAAATGGAACTGCGAGGAAATACATCATTTGGTCCAATAATCATTAAAGAAAGTGCGTGCAGGCAATCTATCGGTTATATCCAAGGTAAAAATCCAGCACCTAGTGTATTACCTGCGATTGGCTTTTTGAATGTATTCGTAGAAATTGAGACTCCTTTCGGTGTTTTTCATAATGAGGATACAATTCGATTAATCAATTTTGACATTAATCAATTACCTCCACTTGGCAGCACTTATAATCCAGTAACAATTTTAGGTGTGCCATTATTAAATTCGACGGGGCAGGTTGTTGGTTGCATTATTCATGCAAGCCATCATGTTGGACAGCGACCTTCCTTTTCAGTAGCTCCGGGTGGACCTTCAGGCCTCGCACCTGGAGACATTTTCAATGTTCCAACTAGTGGAGGAATTCTTACCGGAAATTTAGGTTTATTCGGCCTGTCTGACCTTGATGCACTCTCATATGGAAACGATTTTGTTCCTAAAAATATCAATAAAAATAATTTACGTTTCTCAGTTGATCCATTCTCTGTAGGTGTATTAGGTAGCGCAGTTTTTATTCAAGCAATTGGTGGTGAAGCGCATGGCGATGAATTTCAACCAGTGGGCATATCAAATATTCAGATATTAGATGAAGATGGGAGTTCAGCTCCTCCATTTCCATTACTCATTTCTGATGACGTAGATGCTCTCGTAGAACCCCCAACTTCATTTGTTGATCCGGATAATAATACGGTACCAGATTTCCCTGTTTATTTTTCACTAGGCCCCACTTCAATTATTAGTTTTATTTTACTTGGAGCTACTCCAGCTGATATACTCACAACTGTAGGCGGAGGAATGCCTACAATATTCATTAGCGAAGCTGCAATTGGTTTAGGCTTATTTGCACCAGGTGATGACCTTGATGCAATGTGCATCGATATTGGACCAGATTCAATCAGAGTTTTATTTTCGTTGGCTGCTGGTTCACCAACATTGGCAGGAACAGGAACAAGTCCGGCAGATTTGTTTTTAGTTACCATTGCTGGACCACCATTTGTTCCTTTAGGAGCCCCACCTTCAGTGGTTTTGCCTGCAGCTTCTTTAGGATTGCTGGCAACAGATAATTTGAATGCTCTAAAATGTGTTAGAGATCTTCCTCCATTCATTTTCCCTCTTTGTCTTCTTATTGATAATGCGTGTGATGCTGAAATTGCACCAACTCCTTCTGTTAACCGTATGCAAGAAGTTGCTTTTGATAACACCCTTGCAACTGTGGAGCTGAATGAGCCAATGCCCCAATTTGGCGGTTGCAATACCCAATCCACTTGGTGTGATGCGAGTTTAGATAATACTGTTTGGTTTCGCTTCCAGGCGCCTATTTCTGGGAATTTAATATTAGAAACTCACGGGTTTGATACACAATTAACATTATTTGAGGATGCTACTGGTCAATTTAGAGCATCATGTAATATTTGTAATATTGGTTCTGGTTCTGCAAATTTTAATTTACTCAATTTAATTGCTGCGAATGATGATGGTGCAAGGGACGGAATTGGATCACGAATCGATGCATGTGGGTTAATACCCGGACAAACTTACTATATTCAGATAGATGGAAAAAATGGAGCTACAGGAACTGGCACACTGGCTATAAGTAATCCAGGACCTTCTCCGTCAAACGACGACGTAATCAGTGCTACGCTATTAGCATTTCAACAACCTGTTACCGTGAATAATACATGTGCTACACCCCAACCCGGTGAACCAGTTCCTTCAACCTGGCCTAACCCGCTAACCAATTCTGTTTGGGCTACGGTTGCAACAAGTGCACCAGGATCTTTTGTTAATCTATTTTCTGATTTTGATTCTCAAATAGCAATATATGAGGTTACTAATCCTAAAGACTTTAATACGTATAACGAAGTTATAGCCACTACGTTTCTTGGCTCTGGACTAATATTACAACCACTTGTTTTTGGCCTTACACCGGGTGTAACTTATATGATTCAAATAGATGGGATGCATGAACTGGGGGGTAATACAATTCTTGAACACACTAATTCATTTATGAAAACAAGTGAGAATAATGCGAAAAATATTTCGAAAGTAAATTCTGTTTCACTGGGGGCCTATCCAAATCCTTTCTCAAATTCTACAACCATTCAATTCAATTTAACAGAGGAAAGTAATGTTACGCTAGAAGTTTTCAATTTAAATGGAATCAAAGTCGAATCAGTTTTTGAAGGTGTTGTTGATCCAGACAATATATATTCAGTAGAATTTGATGGAAAGGATTTACCAAATGGTATTTACTACTGTACCCTCAAAACAGATGATGGGATTTATTACGAGAAAATGGTTTTGGTTAGTAAGTAAAACAATAAATCACAATTATAAAATCATGACAAATTTGTTTTAAAAAATCTATAATAAGTTTATTACTTACCATTTAAATGGAGGTTAAATTATGAAACACTTTAACATATTACGATCGATCTTTAGCTCATCAAGTATTGAGACAAAGACAATTATCAGGCTATTGGTTATCTCGTTCACCTTGATATCATCAGCGAGTGCGCAACAAGGAAACTCAGGTTCCGGTCAACCATGGAAAACCTTTGGAAATGATAAAACTGATCCTAATCTGCATTTTTTAGGAACAACAAATAACTCAGATCTTATTTTCAAAACCAACAATTTTCAAAGGATGAGAATAACCAAAGACGGTTTAGTAGAATTTAGTGGAAATGCCATACCCTCCCTTAATCTCACTTTTGATTTAGGGAGTTCCACCCAAAAATGGAATAACATTTATACCAATGGCCTATCGCTTGGAAACTTCACTCCAAAATCAATCATTTTTGTTGGGCAGGATGGGTTTTTAGCAGAAAGTAGTTCACAGTTATGTTTTGATTTTAACAATTCGCGCTTAGGTATTGGTACAGTCAATCCCACTGAGGCTTTAGATGTTGTTGGGAATATCCATACTAGCGGTGGTTTCATTGCTGGTTCAACGACCACATATGCTGACGGGTCAATCACTATGAGTTCAGGAGAGAATCTCAACATAGACAGCGGAACACTTTTTATTAATAATGGGGGAAATAGTGTTGGTATTGGAACAACAACACCCGCTTCATTACTCCATATTTTTCGATCTGCCACATCAAATACCCAACTTAATGGAGGTTCATTTTTTCTTACATCTGGAAATAATTCTGCTTCTCCTTTTACACTTATTAGTACAGGTAATGCAAACCCTTTCAGAATCATTAATAAAGGGGTAAGAGTGCTAGAAATAAAAGATAACGGTAATGTAGCAATGGGAGTAAATTTCCCATCAGAGAATTTGGATATAGCAAAAAGAGTTAGAATAAGAACCATAGATCAGAATAATTCATTAACACAAATCCTAGTTGCAGATGCAAATGGTGTAATAAATTATCGTGATGCTGCTACGTTGATCAGTAATGATAATGATTGGAATATAATTGGTTCAGATTTAGAATCAGCAGTGAGTGGTAACGTAGGTATAGGTCTTTCAAATCCTCAATCTAAACTACATATTTTACATGGCAGCAGTTTAACTTCCTTAGGACTCCAAACAGGAAGTCAAACTCAAGGGCAGCTTACTGGAATAGGTTTTGGCGCTTCTGGTGTGGCTGGTCGCTATAAAGCAGCGATAGGATTTATAGAAACCACTGGTCAAGGTTTGGGAGATATTATTTTTGCTCAACGAAATGCACCTGATGGCAGTATTGTATCAAGTGCCGATGAGGTGATGAGAATTACTAGAAATGGTAATGTAGGTATTGGGACATCATCAATTCAATCCAAGTTGCATGTTTCATCAAGTGTGAGCAGCATATTTGCTTTAGGAATTCAAAACGAATCCAACATAATTGGTGAGCTCACAGGAATAGGATTCGGATCATCGAGTACATCTGGACGTTTCAAAGCAGGAATAGGTTTTGTACGTACTGCATCTGGTGGCCGTGGAGACATCATATTCGCGCAAAGGAACACCGCAGATGGTGCAGTGGTAACTGGTTCAGATGAGGTGATGAGGATACGTAGAGATGGACGTGTAGGTATTGGCACTCCAAATCCTACTCATAGATTGTCTGTAAATGGTGATGCTAGTAAACTTGGTGGAGGTAGTTGGAAGGTTTTCTCAGATAAGAAATTGAAAAAAGACATCAATCCATTTGAACATGGTTTGGATATTATCATGAATATTAATCCAATTACTTTTCGATATAATGGCAAGGCGGATATTAATATTGAAGAAGAATTTGTAGGTGTTATTGCTCAAGAATTGGAGGAGGTAGCACCATTTATGGTGTCGGAAACATTCTTCTCTGATATCTCAACTAACAATGCAAATTCGAATTCTGATCCAAGATTAGCAGGAGAAACATATTTAACAGTTGATCCCAGTGCTTTTGATTATCTGTTGATTAATTCTGTTCAAGAGCAACAACAAGTCATAGAGGACATGGAAAGTAAGATGGAATTATTAGAAACAGTAGTCAAAGAATTATCAGTCATTATAGCAGGTTCTTCAATTGGGCAAGGTACTTATGATGAAAACAACGGTGGTAAATTATACCAAAACTATCCAAATCCATTTATGGAGTCTACTATTATTAATTATGAATTAAGTGAATCAGGATTTGTAGAACTTGGCATTTACTCCTTGAGTGGAGAATTAGTAACTGATTTAGTTAATCAATTTCAATCAACGGGTAGTTACGCAACAGAATGGAATGCCGAAAATGCGGATATGGGTATATACATTTATATTCTTACGCTGAATGGAGGAGAATTAATGAAAAAAATGATATTGATCAAATAGTTCTTTAACCACACCTGTAGCCTTCACGCCCTAAATACAGATTGCTGGATTTATAACAGGAAATTGGTTTTGGTTAAATAGGGAAAAATTACTACCCAATTCTTTATTGACTCAAAATATTTCATTATTAAAGTGTAAACTATTATTTGACTAGGATTAGTAAATCTGAAAACTATTTCAGCTTATAAATATTCGTTTAAATTTTAAATAAAGTAGAAAATGAAAGTAAAATTAATTGCAGTTGCTATAATACTATTTATTATAACATCTGAATCAAGCTTATGCCAGACGATTGATGAAGTATTGAGTTTAAGGTCATATACGGATTTCATAGGATTCTCTAAAGATGAACCAAATGGAATAGTACAATTCGAATTGAAAGGACATTTTGTTCTAATCAACACTAAAAATTCAAAAGGGAACCATAGGATCGTTACACCTTTACACAATTTATACATAACACCGCGCCTAACTAAAATTGGTAAAAACGAATTGAATATTCTTTTAAACTTTGATCCAACGCAGAAAATTAGCCACATACACACTCTTGACTTATGGAAACATTCAAACGCTGCTATTGGTGGGAATTTAAATTTATTAACATTCAATTTATTTGATAAGAAAAATGGTAAAAATAATGAAGGAATAATGTTTATTTATGTTGATTTTACGACCCACGTAATAACAACAGCGGTGCGGGACACATTAACGTCTTTTACCTTATCATCAAGTATTTATGGAACTTCTGTCAAGTTCAAAATACAGCCAAGAAATATTAAACTAGCTTTAGATATCGGATTCACGGTGAATAATTTAAGGCTTCTAGATTCTGAGATAGAACAACGGTATGGGAAAAACTATCGGGATTACCCATTAAATAATGCATATGACAACTCAATCTACAAAAATCTTCTTGGGACGAATGAGTATGGTTGGTTTTTTGTACCCCAAATGGAACTAATTTATACAGCAAAGCTAAATCAGAGATATTATTTCAGAGCCTCCTTCTACAATAACTTCAATAAACAAAATAACTTTTTACAACTGCAGTTTGGGGTTGAACATACACCTAAAAGTTTTATTGCATTATTTAATTAAGATGGAAGTTTGAACTTCATTTAAACGGTCTTTAACACTTAGCGACATCTTTTTACAAGTAGTTATTAAGATCCGGAGATGCGTCAAACACCCTCCAATAGGCAAATTATCCTGTCTTATTTCAGTTGCCTCCTTGTCTTAAACTTCAATTAATGGAGCAGAGGAAAAATAATATCCCTCCGGACAACCTTCCTATTGGATTACCTAACGAGAATGACGGGATACAACAGAGGAAGAAAAAGCTTAGAATCAAGCTCAAATTTCAAATAGATAAAGATGAGGAACTTGAAAACCACGACCAGATTTGCGAATATTTTATTTCTAGATTTGGTATTGGAATGTTTAAATTTTATTTGAAAAGAGAACGTAAGATTTATAAAAATAGAATGAAATCAAGAAGTTAGAATAAATAGACAAGAAGAGTTAAGTAATTCGTCTATTAAGCTAAAATTTAGATGATTTGAACTTAATCAATAATTCCAAAACATCCTCTATTGTGGCTGTTGTAGCTTAACCTAATAACAATAATTAGGATACTTTTTCTATTACTTCTTTTCTTTCAGGCAAATTATCCTGTCTTATTTCACCGCCCTACTTGTCTTAAGCTTCAAATAATGGAGTATAAGACAAATAATATCCTTCTAGACAACCCTCCTATTGGAATACATGATGAAAGTTGGGTGAAACACCAGGTTGATCTTAATATTAATCCTTCCAAAAAATCCCAGAAGGATGAAAAATACAAGGCTATAATAAAGGAGTTTCAGCAAGTTCTGAAAGAAGATTATGAAAAGGAAGTGAATATGAAGGACGCTACCAATATTTTGGAAGGAGTAGCCAAATATTTCGACCTGCTTGCGCAAATATACCATCGAGACATGATTGCAAAGAGAAAAAGAAAGTGATAGAATTAATTTCAGGATACAGTATCATTTATGGCATTAAAATGGGTAGCCTGTTCAGTGCCATAGGTGCTGTATCCGCAGGCTACCCATTTTAGTATGGAAAACAACAATAAAATTAAATGTGTTATTTATGCCAGAGTATCTTCCCGAGATCAAGAAGATAAAGGTTATTCACTACCTGCTCAAGTGAAGTTATTGGAAGAATATGCTATTAAGCTTGACTTGATAGTTATTAAGATATTTAGAATTTCTGAATCAGCAAGTGGAAAGCAAATCCGTAAAACTTTTATGGAAATGCTTCATTTCATCAATAAACATAAGATTCCCGTTATCCTCTGTGAAAAGATAGACCGGTTAACCAGAAATCTTAAAGATGCCGCTATGATAAACGACTGGATCAGTGATAATGAAAACCGTCATGTTCATTTTGTCAAAGAAAATTTTGTGGTCAACAAGAATACGAGGGCGCATGAAAACCTTGTCTGGGATATGAAGGTGGCAATAGCTCGTTTTTACACCAATAACCTATCGGAAGAGATTCGCAAAGGGCAACAAGAAAAAATTGCCCAAGGATGGCTGCCTAACAGACCACCTTTAGGATATAAGACTGTAGAAATAAATGGACTGAAAATTCAGATACCCGATGAAAAGTGGCACCATCAGTAAAACAGGCTTTTGAACTCTATGCTACGGGTAACTATTCTGTAAAAGAACTGACTAAAATTATGTATCAAAATGGACTGAGAAGCATGACTGGGAAAAAAGTCTGTAAGTCCCGCATGTACTATTTATTATCAAACCCGTTTTATTGCAGCCAAATTGTTTGGAAAGGAAAAGTATATAAGGGAAAGAATAAATCATTGATCGCAGATGAATTATTCTTTGATGTACAAAATAAGCTAAATCGTAAAATCAAAAACCCTCATTACCAGAAACACTATCCAGTCTTTAAAGCAAAGATAAACTGTGGGGTTTGCTATAAAATAGTCAATTGGGAGCTTCAGAAAGGTCACTGGTACGGTTGCTGCAAGTCCTGCAAAACTCCAATGGGAATACGTACTAAATATATCCGGCAAGAAGAGGTTGAAAAAGCCCTTTTCCAGCACTTTGACAATGTGGCACCTAAAAACAAAAGATTTCTTAGATGCATCCAAAAAATCCTTAAATATCACCTTTCAGAAGATTCAAACTTCAAGGTAAAGCAACGTGAGTCGCTGGAAAGAATCCTCAGAACTGCCGAAATACGCATGGAAAAAGCCTATCTCGATAAATTGACGGCAAGATTCCTCAAGAGCTTTGTGAGCGAGTTATAGCGCAATCCACAAGCGAAAAAGAGACCACTTTAACCAAACTAGAAAAACTCAATAATGTAAATTTGGAAGAATACTATGAGACGGGTTATCTTATTCATGAACTGGCAGCCAAAGCTAAAATTATATATCAAAGTACTAACGCCCATGTAGAGGACAAAAGACTATTATTGTCATATATTTTTTCGAACCTGACACTTCAGGCAGGAAAAATAACGCCGAGATACACTTTAGGCTTTGAATTTCTACACAATTGGATGCCGCGGTTAAATGAAGATTTCGAATCGAAAATACCTTTGTATTTCAATGTCCAATCTCCATTTTGGGTAAAAACTAAAGTTCTCTCTAGCTATCGGGACGACTTTCGAACTTTTAAGTGGAATGAAATCTTTGAAGATTCAGATTTAGAGTTGAAAGATATGACTCAATTACTGGCACTGGCTTAATATTAGCAGAAATTTATGTTATGTCTGAAGGGAGGAAGAATTGTCGAGAGGGTAAAGTAAGGTGGAAAAGTTAATTAAGGTGTCTGTAAATAATACTGATTTTAAGAATGTAGCGTGATCTCAGTCTATCTAAGCTCATCTACCAGCATCCTTTGCAGCCTTTTCAATCCAATCGCCCATATTGTTATAACCATCATCATTATTCCAAAGATAAAAGTCATAACCTTTAGGAATCTTGCCACACCTCTCAGAAGTGTGTTTATCTAAATCCTTAATTTTACTTATATCAATACCCAATAGACCATTACCGATTTCTTTGCTTTTTTCTATCTCATACTTTATCCATCTACTATTACAAGTTTTTTCTCCGACTAAAATCACGGTAACTGAAGTCCCTTTAAGTTGATTATCTATCCAAATTTCGATTGCTTTATCACCCCCTTTTTTTATTTTTTCAAACTCTGCCGTATCTACGAATCCGGCTGCTTCTTTGCCTTGAGTTACCCAACTATTTCTGACGACCATTGCTCTTGATACGTCTTGTTTATACTTGAAACTAAAAAATGTTCTCCTAGTCATGTGTCTATTTTAAAATAATTACAATAATGATTTCAACCAGTAAAAGTGATAGATAAAATCCCAGCACAGATGGTGCAAAGAATGACATCCACCAAGTATTTCTACCCTTCTTAAAATACTCGACTTTCATTGAAAAGTCAATTGCGTCATTTTCCTTAACTCGTACCTCGTCATACAGAGCTCTATAAAGCCTCTCTTGAGACAAGTAGAAACTGTCTAAGAGCCAAAAGATAAGAATTGGAATACCTGAGATTATTAATAACTCAAAGCCTATCTTCTCATTAAATAATGCAAAGAGGGCAATTATTAAAGTTACACTCCATCCTTTTAGTATAAAAGAATTATGAGCCATTCTGTTAATGACTTCTTGTATAAATTCCAGGTGTTTATACTTACTATCCACTGTTACCTATGTTAAAACTATAAATTATATTCGTCAACTTCTACGAATTTTATAAGAACAGGTGATAATACCTGATCTTATAGGTATTTCTACTATTTGTTCGAATTCCATAGACTATCTTGATTTGAGCCTTATTTCTTCATAGAGCCTAATGGGA
Organism: Bacteroidota bacterium; assembly: GCA_022573915.1. Lineage (GTDB taxonomy): Bacteria > Bacteroidota > Bacteroidia > Chitinophagales > JACZTA01 > JACZTA01. The sequence continues at coordinate 17,054 of JACZTA010000026.1, forward strand.
CCTTCGAACTTTTTAGCCCTTTATTTTCAAGCTTAAATGGGGGGATAAATTGTCGAAGTAGACAAGCAAATACCATACACTCTAGCTATCGGGACGACTTTCGAACTTTTAAGTGGAATGAAATCTTTGAAGATTCAGATTTAGAGTTGAAAGATATGACTCAATTACTGGCACTGGCTTAATATTAGCAGAAATTGATGTTACGTCTGAAGGGAGGAAGAATTGTCGGGAAGGTGAAGTCGAGTGAAAAACAAAAAAGTTTAAGGTTGTTCATTATAAGTAGATGATATTAGAGTATTTACATTCAAGCCCTTGTTTAGGGCTTGTAATACTACCTTGTTGCTACAATTTTTACCCGTTCTATATCTGCTTTTAGAGAGGTAATGGTAGGTGAGGCGTGTTGTATCATTTCATCAGATTGATCATGAGAATCAATATAGGCGCTAAATTCTAAGTGCATTTGTTGCGCTGTCTCTAACTTATCTTCGTCTAAACTTGCCCTTGATACGTTATGCAATTGAATTTGTTCAGACCATCTTGTAATAACTCCTCCAAAAATTCTTTCTTCTACAGCTTTCTCTACAGCTCCCCTCAGCGACCCATAAGCACCTTTAAGAGCATCTGCTCGATTTTCACCACTTAATTCTTCTATCTTTCTTACTATATTCTCAACTTTTTTTATTGCTACATCAAATTTTGTTTTAGCGGGATAGTAGTTTTCTGTCAATTTACCCACTTTACCAGCCTCAGCTTCAAGGTTATGAAAATTTGCTTTACTTGAATCAATACTGCCATCTTTCTTTTCAACTTGTCTGTGAATATAACTTGCGAACATTAAGTCGTGTGTGAACACAATAACCTGATACCTCTCTGACTCCTGAGCTATTCTGTCAGCAATCTTTTTCTTTCTGTCTTGGTCAAAACTGTTTGCAGGATCATCAAATATAATTGGAGACTCTTTGTGCTCCATAGATAGCTCAGCAAAAAAATCTGATAAAGAAACTGCTTTTTGTTCTCCTTCACTCAAAAATTGGTCAATACCACTTAAGCCTTCAATATTTTTTTCTCGCTTTTGAGAACCGTATTCACCACGAAACTCCAAATTTATTGTTGGAGCGTTAAGATTTTCAGCTTCAGCCTCAAAAGCTTTCTTAAACGAATCAGATACTAATTCACGCCAAGCTCTATTTCCCAATTCAGTTACGGATCTAGTGTTTAGTTCGCTCTGGGCGCTTGATGCTGCGTCAAGCCATTGTTCAGATTCGATATACTCCTTTACTTTAATCCTGTGTCTGAAAAAGAGTTGTGTATCTTCAAGTTCGGCAATAACTTCGTTAATCTCTTTAGATTTACCCTTAAGATTTCTCTGAATCTTTTCAAGCGAGGTTATTTCTTTTATCTTATTTATTTTAACTCTTCTGATGCTAGAAATGATTTGAGCTATTTTGGGAGACTTAAATTTCTTTAACTTTTTTTCTTCTATACAAGTAGAAATAGCTTGTGCTAACAAGTCTGCTGATTTCATTGCTGCGAAGGCATTTGTAATCGTTCTTTTGTTTATAAACTTTGCAAATTGTTCTTGTGCATAGGGGAAATTACTTACATAAGAAGTATTTTGAAGTTCAATTAAAATATCGTTTATTTCATCCTTAATATTATCCAAGTCAGTTGTTTCATCTTCTTCAAACAACTTTCTGTATAATTTTATGAGCTTCTGAGCTTTCTTTGAAAGCTTCTGTTTACAATACAAACAATGATCATCATCTTCAGGATATTCATCACCGTGGATTAATTCTGTGTACTCTTCTCCTGCTTCTATAAAACCCTGCCATTCATCAGAATTCATCTCAAGAATGTTGTAGTCTTCAAGAGTTTCTCCTTTTTTGACAGATAATTTTTTCTTTAAACTTGCATATTTGGTAACTAAACCTAAATACCCTTTTACTGACGACACGGAAAGGTCTGATTGAATTTGTACTAGAATACTTTCTAAGGCCTCCAATCTTTGATGATAAACTCGTAATAATTCCAATTGCTGACTAATGTTTTCTAATCCCTTCAGTTCCTTGCGTTTCGTGACTAGTAACTTTTTTTTCTCCTGATTCCATTTTGGTAACTTAGTTAAGGATGCCACATCTGTTTCTGGTGAAATACTTTCAATGAACTTGCCAATAGTTGTGTACTCATAAAATATTTCGCTTATGTCAGGTTGTTCCTCTTTATCCTCTTGAATTTCAGATTCTAAACGGACTTGTAGCTTTCGTAAACTAGATGACAAAGATGAGAATAATTCGAACCCATAAGGTTGGTACGAAAAATCAATACTTTTATTCAAATAGATAGGAATACTTTTGCCATCAAAAATTGCCATTTGATCAAATGGAGATATCTTACTCTCACCATTCCATAAATAAGTATCTTCCTTTTCATCAATTATATATTTGAATTCAGCACTACACTCATTTTGAGTTTGAGAATTGTGGATGTTTTGCCAAATTTCTTCTTGTGTTCTCGAACCAGCTATCTTTTTGAGAATGCGCACAAAACCAGATTTACCACTTCCATTTTTCCCATAAATAACAGTGAGTTTTGGATGGAACGGAATCTCTACATTTTCTTCAAGTGCATTTACTCCTCTTTTGTGTTTCAAACTTTTTAATATGAAATTTTTCTCAGCATTTGTTTCTTCCAAAGACTCTGTTTCTCCAACAACAGTATTGTCATTCTCCTCTTCTTCTTGCAGTTCCTGAGCAACTAGGAATTTACCATAAATTTTATCTAAAAAATCTTCATCAGGAACACCACGAACTACAGCCACTTTTTCAATGAGAGGAGACAACCAATTTTTATTATTTTTTGTAATTAACTCTTTGAGGTAGTCATCTGCCCTTGTTTTTTTACGTTTCATTTTCATTTACCTACTATTACTTTATTTCAAAAAGAGATTAAAATCAAATATTTTTCTACAACTTATGCAAAAGTACGCGTTGTTTTTAATCAATTATATACGTATTTCTACTGTTTGTTCGAATTCCATAGACCTTCTTGATTCAATCCTGATTTCACTGTGGAGCTTAGTGAACCTTTCGAACTTTTTAGACCTTTATTTTCAGGCTTAAATGGGGGGATAAATTGCCGGAGTAGACAAGAAAATACCATACACTCTAGTATAAACGCAAACCCCCTCGGATAGAAGGGGGTTTGAAATCCAGATGAGTTTTTAGCTTACAGGATTATCTTAAAACAGAGAACTTACCTTGATCGATATATTTGTTTTCAATTTCTATTTTGAAGAGATATATTCCATTTGCAAGTCTGCCTGATTTAATTTCTAGTTTTTGCTGGTTTTCATTTAATGGAATGTTCATTAGCTCATTGCCAGTTATGTCAAAGATTCTGAAAAATCCTTTGCTAAATTGTTCAATTATATTTAATTCCACAATTAAGACATTCGTTACGGGATTCGGATATACTTTAGTTTCTGAGTCAACTGTAATGAGAGCAGCATCCTCACCTCTTTTAGGTACTGTAAAGCAATCATTGTAAGTTGTATTGACATAATTAACAGGCAATGGAAGATTTACAAAGTGTTGGATTACATCTATTTGTATGTTCGGATTTATTATAATCATTGGTAATGCACATACACTCAAAGGCTCATCTTCAGTACAATTGTTGGCACCTTCTCTTGTAATATGTGTAAGCGAAATTCTATGATTTCCGCCTGATTCTGTATATCCGGCAGCAATGATGTAACCTCCTGCAGCAGTGGGAGCCATTGAATG
>JACZTA010000027.1 GCA_022573915.1 Bacteroidota bacterium
ACGGCAGTGGTTATGCCTCCAATTTTACAAGCCCTTCTTTGAGGACTACCACATGATGATGTAATTTCATCACTGCTATTTTCTCCCCATCCGAACACTTCTCCGGTATTAAGAACTGCAAAACTATGTTGAAGCCCTGCTGCAATAACCACGGCAAAATTTCCGTCTCCGGGACTTAGAGAATCCACGTTCACCATCTGTGGCGCGTCGGGAGCCGGTGGCCCATCTCCGATCTGTCCACGATCGTCCCTTCCACAAGCCATCACGGTGCCATCAATCTGCAGCGCTAAAGTATGCCTTGTTCCGGCAGACACTTGAACGACAGTGGTATCCAAACCTTCAACTGTATCCGGGAGTAGAATTGGATTAGTTGCGTCATTATTTCCTAATTGCAGATCGGCATTATTACCCCAGGCACGAAGCGTTCCATCGGCTAACAACACTGTGCAATAAGCTCCTCCGGCAGATATGGCTATTGCGGTTGTGATCCCGGCAACTGTTTTAGGGGTTGTTTCATCTGGTCCAACTACGCCATCGCCCATTTGAGCTTCTGTGTCGTCACCCCAAACTACGACCGTGCTATCTGCTTTGAGGGCCATGGTATGGCTTCCACCTGCTGAGACAGCAATAACATTTTGAAGAAACCCAGTCGCGTCTGCAGGATCTGTTACTTGCGTTGGTACATTCTTATCTATCGCAGTTCCATCGCCCAATTGACCGGAAGAGTTATCTCCCCAAGTCCATACCGTGCCATCGCATTTCAACGCCACCGTATGCGTACCTCCGCCATCAATAAAAACATATTGAAAAGCATTGTGCGCGTATGGATTAGAATTTTGGGCGCTGAGCTTTGAATTCAAACCTGTAATTAATCCCAGTAATAGGAGCAATAAAAGTTTCTGGAGAAGCGATTTGTTAACCATAAAAAATAATAAAGAATAACCTACTTAAATCTTAATCCTAGTAATTACTAAAGGGTGAAGGATTTATATTGACCCCTTTCTTCTCAGCCATATCCAGTCTGAACATAAGGGTTACTTCGTGTGTATTCACACCGGTTAGAACCTTATTAAGCTCCGAGTTGCCTAAGTCATAACTATAGCCGATAGAAAACTTCTTAAGGTCAATACCCAAAATAATTGCAATAGCATCATTTCTTTTAAACCAAGTGCCAAGGACAAGCTTGGTGTTTTCATTCAGATTATAGTCCATATAGATTCCGGTAGCCATTTCTTGTGCACCCTCTTGTGTAACGAATCGAACGTTTGGCGAGAAGTCGATCTTGCTGCTACCGATGATCTTAAAACCGGCCTGATAAGAATAGCGGATTGGCAATTCTCCCGTTGCATCGGTGAGAGATTCATTGGGAGTATTCACGTGAAATATAGATGCGCCTGCGTACGCATTAAGTTTGCTATCATCCCCGGAAGGATTATAATACCATAATATTCCACCACCAAAATCCGGGTAACTTACGTTTTCATTCAGGATAGATTCACCATTAGGATTATTCGGATCAAACATACCCAACTGATATTGTTCGTCAAATTCCAGGTCGATAATACCTAATTTTTTTTGTACAAATCCGGTAGACATGGCGGCGCTAAGATTATGTCCGGTGCTTGAAAGCAGAATGTTATAGCTAAGTGCCAAACTTACATCCGTGGATGAATAAGCACCTGCCTTATCACTTATAAAAGAAAGGCCTATGTCAAGCTTTCCTTTATCTTCTTTCATGTGTAGCGGATACAGAATTGTGAGACGGGCTGTATTGAATCCATCTCCGATAACACCCCATTGTGTTCTATAATTAAGAATTGCCTTAAGATCGGTATTCGCGCCCATCATTGCAGGATTCAACTTCAATGGTGCTGCAAAAAACTGCGAATAACGTACGTCTTGAGCGTGGCTGTTAAAATGTGTACATAACAACAACACCATTAGTATCCCAGCACATAAAATTTTGACTAAATATTTCATGATATTGAATTTTATTTTTTTATCTAATTAAATTGATAATCCCTTCTTGATTAACTTTTTCTCCCGTCGATTTTGTGCCTTTGAAGTAATAAACATAAGCTCCGGCCGGACTTTCTTCTCCGGATCCTTGTTTGGTACCATCCCATCCTTTGTTTATATCCTGGGACACGAATATTTGCCTGCCCCAACGGTCAAAGATGTATAATTCGAAATCATCTATACCCACTCCTCGAACGCGGAAGATATCGTTCCTGCCATCCACATTTGGAGTAAACGCGTTCGGTATATAATAGCTTGGCACGATAACAGTTACCGTAACTGTATCCCAATTAACACAACCGTGAATTCCAGTTACTGTTACTATATATGTTGTTGTAGCATCCGGACCCGCTACAGGATTAAACACACTAATATTGTTAAGGCCATCCGGAGGATCCCATTCATACATGATACCACCGGTAGCGATTAGTTGAGTGGTCGTGTTTTCGGGTATTGAAACATCATCTCCTGCATCTGCATCCGGAAGAGGGTGCACTATTATTAGTACCTCATCTGTAATGGAATCACAATCTGCATAAAAAGCCGTTAAGGTATAAAGCGTAGTTGTAGTTGGATTTGCAAAAGGATTGGGTGCAGTCGGATCGCTCAAGCCTGCTGTGGGTGACCAGCTATAGGTTTGACCTTCCAGGAGCCCCATGCCAATTTGAACAGTATCTCCAAAACAAATTTCTATATCAATTCCTGCATTGACTAACGCAGATGTCAGCATGGTGACAAGAATAGAATCAATATTCTGGCAGCCGTTCGAATCAGTGACTGTTACAATATAGGTGGTAAAATCTGCGGTAGGACTAGCCGTTGGTTGAGCTATGCTCCCATCATCCAATGTAGCTGCAGGGAACCAGTTATAGCTGGATCCGGCAATTCCGGCAGTTCCAATTTGAACGCTGCGATTTGCACAAATTATTGTGTCTTCGCCCGCATCAGCAAAAGGAATACTATTTATAATGATAGTTGCTGAATCTGTTTGTATGCACAATCCATCGGCTATTGTCAGCGTAATCGTCTTAGTTCCTCCATCGTTATAAGATATGCCCGAAGGAAATTCGGATGAGGAATTCGAAGGATTCGCACCGGAGCCAAAATCCCATTGGTAAGACCAATTGCCGCCCGTACTTCCCGTATTTGAAAAATTGACATTAGCTCCTGCGCAAACAGGGGCGGTTGAAGTAAACGCGACGGTTGGTGTCAGATTGATATCAATGGTTTGAACCACAGTATTGGCACAACCACCATCGGTGATCGTGAAAGTGATTGATTTAGTTCCGTCTGTGGAATAAACAACTCCTGTCGGATTTTCTAAAGTGGAGGCTGCAGGACTCGCGCCTGATCCGAAATTCCAGGAGAAGGTCACACCCCCACCGGTACTTCCGGTATTGGTAAAGTCTACATCCAGTCCGGTACATTCAGGAGCAGTGGATGCGAAACTTGCAGCAGGTGTATTATTTATTGTAATAGTTGCTGTTGTCGTAGCCGTGCAACTACCATCCGATATGGTTAAGGTTATAGTTTTACTGCCGCCCGAAGAATATGTAACCCCTGAAGGGCTCTCAGCAGTTGATGTGGCAGGACTGGCATCTACACCGAAGTCCCATAAAAATGCCCAACTACCACCTGTACTACCCGTATTTGTAAAATCTACAGTTGCGCCCGCGCATACAGGTGCGGTTGTGGTAAAACTTGATGTAGGCGTTTGATTGATGTCAATAGTTTGAGTCGCCGTATTAGCACACCCACCATCCGTTATTGTGAAACTAACTGATTTCGTTCCGGCAGTTGAATACGTAACTCCCGTAGGATTCTCTGAAGTGGAAGTCGCAGGACTTGCTCCTGAACCGAAGTTCCACGAAAAGGTTACTCCACCGCCGGTACTTCCGGTATTTGTAAAGTCCACATTCAGTCCGGTACATTCCGGTGCGGTAGAGGCAAAGCTGGCAGAAGGTGTATTATTTATGGTGATACTGCTGGTTGAGGTAGCTGTACAGCTGCCATCGGTAACAGTTTGAGTCACGGTTTTACTTCCACCGGATGAGTATACAACCCCTGCAGGGCTTTCAGCGGTAGAAGTGGCGGGTGAAGCATCAACTCCAAAATCCCAGAAGAAAGAAACGGAACCACCGGTGCTACCGGTATTTGTAAAATCTACTGTAGTACCCGCACATACAGGAGCTGTAGAGGTGAAGCTTGAAGTCGGGGTTTGATTGATATCTATAGTCTGGGTAGATGTATCTGCACAATTACCATCTGTGATGATCAAAGTTATAGATTTTGTTCCAGCGGTTGAATAGGTAACCCCTGTTGGATTCTCAACTACGGAGGATGCCGGTGTGGCACCGGAGCCGAAGTTCCATGCAAACGTTTCAGTACCACCTGTACTTCCCGTATTGGTAAAGTCTACGTTATCACCCGTGCAAACAGGAGCAGTGGAAGCAAAGCTTGCAGAAGGAGTAACTTCTACTACAACGGTAGCGGTAGCGGTAGCCGAGCAGGTTCCATCCGTTATGGTGAAAGTGACTGTACTGTTTCCGGCAGTATTATACAGGACATCCGTTGGATTTTCTCCAGTTGAAGTAGCCGGAGTAGCGCCCACTCCAAAGTCCCAGGAGTATGTCCAGCTTCCACCGGTGCTTCCTGTATTTGTAAAATCCACCGTTTGTCCCTCACAAACCGTATCCGGAGTTGAGGCTGCTGTTGTTGTAGGTGTTTCATTAATTAGAATGCCGTAAGTTTTTGAAACGATGGTTCCGCATGTATCGGTTACTGTTAAGACCACGGATTTTAACCCTGCAGTTGAATAGACAACCTTAGGAGGATTCTCTACAGCCGAAGCTGCGGGAGAAGAGCCTGACCCGAAGGTCCATGCAAAGCTGGCAATGGTGGCTCCTGTTGTTCCGGTATTTATGTATTCTACCGAATCCGTCGTGCAAGCCGGTGCTGAGTTAGAAAAATCTGCGGTTGTCGAACATTGTGCAAAAGCAACCTCCGTGGTAGAAACCAGAAAAATTACGATTACAAAGTTTGCCGCAAGAAATAAAAACCTGGTTACGTATTTATTAAGCATCGTTGAAGATTTTAAAAATTATGATATGGTGAAAGCTGAATTATCTGAATTAAGTGATATGGGAGTAAGACGTATACCCTTGCTTATTGGTTGTAAAGGAAAAGAATAATTAACAAATATTAAAGCAATCTCATTAATAAGTTGTAACGGCGTGGGAGAGGGAGTGAGTTTGAGTTTGAATTTGTGGCTGGGATTGGGGTTGCGGTTGTGGTTGTGGTTGAGTTTCGGATTGGTACATTTATACATTTTTACATTCTACATTATTCAGTACGCATTAGAAAATGAATAATGTAAAATGTTGAATGGACTTCAGGCCAGAGTGTAGCCTTCCTGATATCCAATTTACTTATGTTCTTTAAAAGAAAAGTGACAAGTAGATTATTATGAGTAAAGAGAGGATTACACATCACAATACTTCATTTCTAAAAGTTCATGGCTAAATGATAGAGATGCATAATCAACGGCTCAAAGTAACATCCCCATATTTCACCATAATCTTGTCATTATTTCTGTAAGTCAGCAGGTATGCATAAACTCCAATCGCCGACTTGCTCCCCCGGAAAGTTCCATCCCATAATTCATCAGGATTATTTGTTTCAAAAATCTTTTCTCCCCGGCTGTGCTACTTCAGGATTTTTATACTAATGCTCCGAGAAAAATTCGACAACACCAATATATAGTTACCGGATGGGATAGAATCAGCAAATTTAAATGCTTCCTGGTGAGCACCCTTTTCCCTTACTTGCTGAGTGAAAATAGATCTTATGAATCTGCCAGACATATCATATAATGTGAGGCTCAACACCTCATCATTCATGAGATTGTATTCCAGTAAGGCATCTTTTTGAATTGGATTAGGGTAAATTAAAACTTCGTTGATTTGAAGGGAGAAATCAATATTTCCAATATTCAAGTTAGAGATATACAAGGCCATTGCAAAATCATATCCCGAGTAGGGCCCCTTCCATGCATACCCAGCAACAAGAATATTTCCGTTCGGATGCATTAGAATTGACTGTGCATGATCGCCAGAATTATTAAAATCAGTGAGCACTATGCCTTTTTTACCAAAAGTTTTGTCAACTGTGCCGTCCACGTTATATCGCACCATTGCGAAATCATAGTCATCAACGCTGTGGATTTTTCTTGAATACCCTGCTACCAGAATTTTACCGTCCGCCTGGATTATTACCGACCGAGCATGATCATCACGTTTTCCTAGAGTTGTGGTCAGTTTACCACCGGTGCCAAAGGTATTGTCCAGTGTCCCATCTGTGTTGTATCGCACAACGGCAAAATCAAAGGCCACGCAATTATCGCCAACTGAACGTCCGGCAACCAAAATTTTCCCGTCAGGTTGGATGGCAACTGCGTAACCTTCATCATGATCATAATGTCCAATAGCTGTAGCTATCTTGCCATCTAAACCAAAGGAATTATCAAGCGTCCCGTCGGTATTGTATCGAACCAGTGCAAATCTGCCTCCATCGGAGTCCCATGTTGAACCGGCAACCAGGATTTTTCCATCTGGTTGCATAGCCATTGTCTGAGCTAAATCACCAGAACCTCCAAAATCCGTTGTGACTATACCGTCTACTGCAAAAGTGGAGTCAAGTGTTCCATCTGCCTTGTATCGCACGATTGCAAAGTCAAAATCAGAGTTGTCGTTAATTGACTGCCCGGCTACCAGAATTTTACCGTCCGCCTGGATTAATACAGCCCGGCCATAATCAGCATCACCACCAATGGCTGTTATCACTTTGCCAGCTATACCAAATGTATTGTCAAGTGTACCATTTGGATTGTATCGCACCATGGCAAAGTCGTAATCTGTATTACCACCATTCAATGACTGCCCGGCCAACAGAATTTTTCCATCTGATTGGATAATTACTGCGCGACCACGATCGCTGCAATTATATTGACAATTTCTAATATCCGTTGTTACTTTTCCAGCTACTCCAAAAGTATTGTCGAGGGTACCCTCTGCATTATACCGTATTAGTACAAAGTCGTAACCACCATCAACATACGAATACCCTGCAAGAAGAATTTTACCGTCAGTTTGTATTGCTGCCGCGTAACATATGTTAGAACTATTCCCAATATCTGTGGTAACCTTACCGCCTATGCCAAAGTCCTTATCCAAAGAGCCGGATTGTGGAAATGCAGGTGTGGTATTAATTAATAGAAAGCAGGCCAATGCCAGGAATACTGTTTTCACAATGTAGGGCTTTAAGAGTTTACTACAGAAGTTACACTCACTTCGAACTATACTATTATGATGAAGATTCTTTTATAAGGGTTGCAAATCAGATTAGGGTTGGGTTTGAGATTGAGATAGGGAGAATTATACATTTTACATTCTACATTTTTCCTTCCTTGGTTCCGGGAACTTCGTTAATAATTTGACTAAATAGCTTTTCGGATTTGGTCACGATTAAATCCTATTGGTGAGGTCGTCTTTATAAACTGAAATTCATGCCAATTTCTATCTCATAGTTCCAGTTCCAATAGTATCTCGGTGGTAATGCCCGGACAAGACTACTTGGGTGAAGACTTCCTCCAAGAAATACTTTAGCTCTCTCTGTTATCTTGAATTCAGCGCCTAAATTAAAATCTATTGCCGGACGAAGGTAGTAGCTCAATACTCGAGGGCTGTGTCTTTCTTTTTTTATTATTTTTTTCTTATCAATCCACACAGCCTTTGTATACAAATAATAATCAATAGTTGGCCCAAACGAAACATAGAAGTAAGAACGATAGTAATTGTTTAATTCTTTTCGTATCAGAATGGGCAGCGATAGATAATAGTCATGAACATAAAGATCAGGAGGAGTTGTGAAATTAAGTGTCGGAGGAATAACAGTCAAAAAAACATCTACATAATGACTCCCTCTGTCAGTATAGTAAAGACCTGTTTCTAAAAACCACCCATCGTCATATAGTGAATGTATGTACTGAAATCCTGCATTAACCATGAATCTAGGAATCTTCTTCTCATACGCCCCGGCATAAGGATTATGCCTATCCGTAAAGCCCGGTAATACCTTTATTCCGATCCTCGATATTGAGGTTTGAGCCTGAGAGCCCAAAATGCAACACAGAAATAATATAAATGAATATTTGAGTTTTTTCATTGCAATGGCAAAAGCTGGAGTGCCCTACTATAAATATAAGCTAAAATTTATTCACAGCCGCAGGAAGTAAGTCTGTTCTATTTGGACAAAAACAGTTGCTCATTAGGTCTTGAGAGGTCTTAAAAAAATGATTAATTTTCATGGTGGTGGGAGGGTGGTTTCCTTTGAAGGTGCGTGCATTACCAACCCACGTTCCAGGGTCAGGCGGAGGGATGGGCAATGGATTTTGACTTCTTATTGTTGAGGTTATGAGAATTAGGGTGACGAGGGCTGGGATTCCGTTCATTCGATTTAATTTAATATGCTTAGACTGCAGCAAACGTGAATGGTTTGATTTTGAAAACTACGGGGTTTTGCTCTTAGATGGCGTTTTCTTATTCTTATTTATTTGCTCATCCACTCCGACGGCGTCAAATATATATGTCTTTACAAGGTCAATATCAATTTCATTAATGTCCGTGAAGTTTTTTATATAAACCTGTTTTCTGTCTCCTTTTTCAAGATAACCCAGCTCATCAGGTAAAAGATTGCCATTGCAAAATCCTAATTGCACTCCCTCTAAATTTACATTTCCCCAAGGTATAGCCGAAGGCCAGATGAAGCATATTCTTGAATACCGAATAGTAAGGAACATTATACGATAGTTTCTCTATGCAAGCCGGGATACAGTCAAGGATGATTTGACGTAAATAATCAACAATCTTTCTTTCGCTGTCGGGAAGGTAGTCGAGAAAATCCTCTACTGAAGCGAAATTGACATTTTGCATTTTATTCATCCTAGCCGTAAGTTCTTACCTATCGAATCATATTCATTTGATCTCTCATCTGATTTCTAAAGTAGATAAACATGAATGCGTAAAATGGCATACCCAAAAGAAAATACACCCACGCGCCTTCGGAACTAAATTCTTTTCCTATCGCTCTGTAAAACTGAATCAGGTTCATAGCCGATTTAATAAAAAATGCAAAGTATAGAACAGTTACCAGAAACATAATCAGACCTACTATCAAAACAAGAATCTCATGGAGGTGTGCAATCAAAGGATAGCAGATATAAAGTACTAAGGCAATTGCGTGTACGATTGAGGTAATCTTGGAATTACGCCCGAACGTAGCATATAAATGCTCAGCCAAATCATACGATCGATTTTCAAGATTTCCTGTAAGTTGCAATTGCTCCATATCAATTCCTCTTTCGTCCAATATCCTTATTGCTGCGTCTCTCAAACTCTCCTTATAACCGTATTGTCGATAGTTCTTGACAACGTCGATAAGCTTATCACTTTCCATCGACTTTAATCGATCTGTGTTTTCGGACATTTTATTCTAATTTACGAGCGTCTAATTTCTGTCTTAATCAATCTCATATCTTTCGAAGTCAATAAGAATATACTCGACAATGATAGATAATTAAAATTTAGCTCGCCGGCAATAAATCAAATTATACAAATATTCTTTATTTTTAATAATTAGCATCATTGTTGCGTTAACATGTCTTCCAACAGCCTGAAATGAAAATAAGCATTGCAGTCATTGTATTTCTTTCGTCATTACTACCGTCTAACCTTCTCGCACAGTCGTCTACAAATACATGTGAGGAAGCTGCTTATTTTATCCTGGTACTGGAGAAGTATCATTATGAACCTCAACATCTGAATGATCAATTGTCTGAAAGGATTTACAAGAATTTTATTCAATTACTGGACCCGGTTGGGTTTTATTTTACACAAAAGGATATTGATACACTTTCTTCTTTCAAATTTGAGATTGATGACCAGATCAAAAATAATACCTGCGATTTTCTAACGCTTGCTTCAGAACTCTACTACAAGCAATTACTTTTAGTTGATTCAGCCATTGTATCCATTTTAAGTGACCCCTTTGATCTTACTGTTGACGAAGAATTTAAAAAACCGGTAGCATCAGATTCCAACTACGCTTCCAACACAATTGAACTGGTTAAAAGATGGGAAACTTGGTTGAAATATTTGATGGTAGACGATGTCGCTGAACAAATATATTTACAACAAATGACAAGAGAGCGCATAGACAGTGTTCTCTCACACGAATCTGAGCTAAGAATTGAATTAAAAGATGGTATAATTAAAAGACATAAACGCAGAATAAAAACGCTCGAGGTTTATGACAACTTTATATTTAGTCATTTCATGGATGCCATTGCTACGAGTTTTGATCCGCACACCAAATACTTTTCAACTCGAGAAAAAGAAGAATTCGAGGAAATGCTGTCTGTAGAGGTGTATAAATTTGGATTTGACCTTGGAGAAAATAAAGATGGTGAAATTGCCATTACCTATGTTTTTCCCGGTGGGCCCGCATGGAAATCTAACAATATTAACAAAGGGGATGTACTGATTCAAATACGCCTGGCAGGCCAGAAGTTGATAAATGTATCTAAGCACGATCTGGACGAAATTGACTATAAAATAAACTCTTCCCCTGCTGACGAAATTAAATTAACCCTTCGAAAGGCGACCGGGCAGATCAGCTCGATTACGCTTACCAAAGAAAAAATTGAAGTTGAGGAAAACTCAATAAAGAGCTTTATTCTGGAGGGGGATCAACGTATAGGATACATTTCTTTACCCGGGTTCTACACTGACTGGAAATCTGACGCAATGTTAGGTTGCGCAAATGATGTGGCTAAGGAAATTATTAAAATGCAGAAAGAAGATATTGACGGATTAATACTTGATGTGAGGAATAATGGAGGAGGATCACTCAAAGAAGCTGTGGACCTTGCTGGGATATTCATTAGCGAGGGGCCTTTTACAATAGTGAGTAGCCGGGTGCGAAAGCCGACGCTTGTCAAAGATATGAACCGTGGGACAATCTACGATGGCCCGCTAGTGCTGATGATAAATGGTTCAAGTGCCTCTGCTTCCGAATTCTTAGCCATCGCACTGCAGGATTATAACAGGGCTATAATTGTAGGTAGTCCTTCATTTGGAAAAGCCACGGGCCAAATTATTATCCCCGTTGATACCAGTATCGATCTGTTAAATGTGAATTCAAGACCCGCAGAGAGTGACAATGGTTACACCAAAGTAACTTCATTAAAATTTTATAGAATTGACGGTTCCACTTACCAAAAAACCGGAATCATCCCCGACATTCCTATTCGAGATCTTTTTTTCAGCAGCACATTTAGAGAAGCAAAATATCCATATGTCTTACCTTCTGATTCAATCGTTAAGAAAGTATATTTCACCCCCCTACCGGAGCTTCCATTAGCTGAACTGAAACAGAAAAGTAAGGATCGACTTCTTTCTGATGAGCGGTTTATCCAAATTACTGCCGTAAGCGATTCTATGACTAATTCATTGTTTTGGACAACCAAAATACCTTTGAATGTTTATGCTTACTGCAAGGAAGAAGAAAATATATATGACTTGTGGACCAGACTTGAAAATTTGATTGAAAGAAAGACCGAACTGTTCGCAATAACCAATCATGAATATGATTTGGAGATCATACAGATGAACACGCACCGTAAAAAGCTAAATGACAATCTGAAAGAAGAAATTAAAAATGATATTTATATTGAAGAAGCATATTCCATACTTAATGACTTTATTAATTTAAACGAGCATTAAATTTTCAAGCATGAAAAATTATTTAGCCCTAAGATTGACCATGGTTTTCCTGACTCTGATGTTTGCCACGATGACCAAGCCTGCACTAAGCCAGGATACGCAAGCGGCATTAAAGTATTTAAATAGCATGACGGAGTATCAGAAAAAAATATTAAATGACGTGTGGGATTATACCAGTTCTGTAGCACATGGGAAAAGTGCGCGTAAAGTTGAAAAGCGCAGGAAGGAGCTTATCACTACCATTCTTAATGCGAAGAAAAATATCAGCAGGATGAAGGATTTTGATGGAGAGGGAAGCTTGCGTGATTCAACGGTAACCTATCTGGAGATCAATTTTCATGTTATCAACTATGACTATGGTAAAATAGTGGATATGGAAGAAATTTCAGAACAATCTTATGATGCTATGGAAGCCTATCTAATGGCACAGGAATTGGCAATTGAAAGGCTGCATCATGCGGGGAAAATAGTCCATAATCAGGTTGAGCTTTTCGCAGCAACTTACGGTATCGAATTGACCGAAAGCGAAAATGAAATCAGCAAGAAAATGGAGATAGCCGGTGAAGTGATGGATTATTATCATGTGATATATCTTATCTTTTTCAAGAGTTATAAGCAGGAAGATTATTTCATGCAAGCGCTAAGCGTGGGTGATGTAAATGCGCTTCAGCAGAGTAAGAATTCCTTATCTAAATTATCTCAGGAAGGTTTAGATAAGTTAAATGAAATTCACAGCTTCAAAGGCGACAAATCCATATTGAATTCCAGTAAAAAAATGTTGAAATTCTATAAAGAGGAAGCGGATGAACAGGCGGAGATACTGGTGGACTATTATTTAAAGAGGGAAAATTTTGAGAAGATCAAAAAAGCTTTCGAAGGGAAACGGAGTTCAGACAAAACCCAGAAAGATGTGGATCAGTTTAATGAGGCTGTAAATGAATTAAATGAAGCCATGACTAAGTATAACAGGGCTAATGATGAGTTGAATAAAGACAGGTCGACACTGATCAATGCCTGGAATAAATCTGTTTCATCTTTCCTTGACAGGCAAGTGCCACGAAGAAAGTGATGCAGCCAATTTACTGGCATACATCTTCGTAAATCAGTTTAGCTTTTTCATGCCCTAACTCAACCGCTATTGCAAGATCATTGCATTCTCCTAACCAATAGCCCAGTTGATGTAGCGCGTTTGCTCTAGTGAAATAAGTCAGCGCATAATATGGGTCAATAAGAATGGATCTTGTACAATCATCCACAGCCTTTTTATATTTTTTTAGCTTAATGTGAGCCAAGGCTTTATTCAAATGAACCAGAGCGTTTTCCGGTTCGATTGAGAGCGCTTTGTCATAATCACGTATTGCCCCTTTTGCATCATTCATCAAGCTTTTGGTATTACCTCGATTCATATATGATTGCACATTCGAAGGATCAATACTCATAGCCTTTGTAAAATCCTCAATCGCCCCGTCATAATCCTTTAGATCTCTTTTTAGATTTGCCCGGTTAAAATAAGCATCATAGAACATTGGATTGAGTTCCAATGCTTTGCCGTAATCCCGAATAGCCTCATCAAAAAGACCAACTAACTTCTTAGCTCTCCCTCTGTTTAAATAATAATCTTCATGATCTCCCAGCTCAATTGCCCGATCAAAATCATTAATAGCGTTTTTTATCTGATTCAGACTAAGATAAGAACCAGCCCGGTTATAATAAATTTCAGGATTCTTTGGGTCTAGCCTCAATGCAAGGTTATAGTCAGCTATTGCCCCCTCGTCGTCGTTTATAAGACTTTTAAGATTTCCTCTATTTGTTAATGCCTTGGTGTTATTAGGGTGTAGTCCTAATTCAAGATTATATTCTTCTATGGCCTCCACATACAAGCCTTGCTTCTTCAACGCTACTGCTCGTTGAAAATGATTAAGATTAGTGTCAAGACTAAATTCGATTGTATTTGTGTCATTAAAGAATTCATAAACAAACTCCCTGAAGTACTCCTTTTTTTCAAACCATTGTTTACCCTTCGATACAATCTTCAAGTTATTTTCAGCAAATTCATTTTCAGTCCATTGGGTTTGTTTCATTTTTACATTATCAAAGCGATTGCTGTAAATTTGATTTCCCTGATCGTCATATTCATATGTCCGTATTCTAATTTTCTTTTCTTTTTCAAACTTCGTTCGCTGGATTAGATTTCCTGTTTCATCATATTTAAATGTAAAATAGAATTCCTTCGTGTTATCGGGCCGGTACCTGTCCATCCTTACCTTTCGATTGAATTCATCGTATTCATACTTATCCAGATTAAAAGTTTCAGGGTAATTTTTTCCGCGGTATAGGTGTGTTTCCTGAATAAGATTTCCTCGCGTATCATATTGAAAATATTGGGTTTCATGTTCTGACGTTTGCTCGCTTATTCGATTTAATGAATCAAACTTATAGGAATAATAAGTAGAATTTGGCTGACCAAAAGTAAAAGACCTTTTTTCTATCAAATTTTCTTCCTCGTCATACTTGTATAGTCTATGAGCTCCGGGTAAGTCTTTCAAATATGAAAATGATCCTATAAGTAAACCATTGCGATCATATGTCAAGTGAAAAAGCAGATTTCCCTTTTTCCCTTTCTTGCCCTTCTTATATGAATACTGGTAAACCTGAATTAATTTTACTTTATTCTTCTTATATAATTCTCTTTCATGATTTAAGGGCTTTTGAAGCTCTTGTGCACCTAGATAATTCCAACACAGCACTGGAGAAATAAGGATAATAATAAAACAACCCAATCTCCAATATGGATATTTAATCATTCTCATTATAAAAGTTTTACTTGAAATCTCTTATTGTGAACTAACCAATTTATTCTTTAGCGCTAGAATCCGATGAGAGCAACTCTCTTCGAATCCGAGATTCTGCAAACTAAATTAAGAATTTACTTTGGACAACCTGCTCTTTATTCTATGCTCTATCAATCTATGCACGGGAATTATCACACCGGCGAAAGCGGCGTTAATTATTAGCTTGTACGCCGGCTCTCCGCCAGTCCATCCTTCGATAAAAGGATCCGTCAAAACCAATGTAAACTCAAAAATTAAGAGGAAGGTAAAAAATACCAATCCATCTGCCCAAGACAAGGGAATCTTTAACCTTGTGCTGAAAACGAGCGCCAGAACCAGCAAAATTATAAATATGAAACTACCGGAATATTGAAGCAGGTCTTTCCTTTTTTTCTCCTGGCGGGCAATGGCATCTGCCTCTTCCTGATCCCTTTCAAATTCCAATTGCCTGAGGACAAACTCATACCGGCTATTTATTGTTCCTATTTCCATACCCTTGATCTGGTCAAACAAGCTGTCTCTTACGCTCATAAACAATTTCTGATATTCATGCGCCTTTTTATAATCTCCCTCTTGCTCATAGAGCAGGGCCAGCTTTTCAAAAGCTTGCTTTTCTTGCAACATCAGTCCCACATCCTGGGCTAATCTCAAGCCTTTATTTAGAAATAAAAGAGCACTATCAATTTTATGATTGATCATGAGCAGATTTCCAATTTGAACATAGGAATCAGTCCTGCCATATTTATCGCCCAGGTCCTCTCTGATCCTGAGCGATCTTAAATAGTACTCCATGGCTAACGGGTAATCTCCTATTTCCTGATAAACATTTCCCAAACTGGTGTAAGAGGCGCCTATCGCTTTCTTATGGCCGGCTTTTAATCTAACTTCCAGACATTTCTTAAAGTATTCAAGAGAAGTACCGGCTTCTCCTTTGGCGAGATACAATTCTCCCAATCCAAAATAAGCTTTGGCTACCCTTATTGGATAATTGTTTATCTGCAGGATTACCAGTCCCTTTTCATAATAGTCCAGGGATTTCTCATAGTTTTTCAGATCCTTATAAAGATCTCCGAGGTTAACATAGGTCATTCCGGTTACCCCATTATTTTCAACGTTCATACTAATACCCAGGGACTTAAAATAATACTCTAATGCATTTGTATAATCGCCAAGGCGGTA
Source organism: Bacteroidota bacterium (assembly GCA_022573915.1). GTDB lineage: Bacteria > Bacteroidota > Bacteroidia > Chitinophagales > JACZTA01 > JACZTA01. Next base: position 15,869 of record JACZTA010000027.1, read on the forward strand.
ATATAGCAGACCAATATTATTAATCAGGGTTGATTCGGTTCTTCTCAAGTTGTTTTCCCTAGCTATCCCCCAGGCTTCATAGTAATTATCCACGGCAAGATAAAAGTCTCCCTGCACCAGATAGGTGTTTCCGATTCCCTTATATGCCCTGGCCACGCCATATGGGTAATCGATGTTTTTGGAGAGCTCGATCATTTTATTATAATAGAGAATGGCTTGATCATACTCGCCGGTTACGGTGAGATGATGAATTGCCAGAGCTCGCAATAGGTTAACCTTGTTGGTATCTTCCCCTGCTTGCTCTATCCTGATAGTTAAAGAATCGATTGGGTCGGCGCTCTTTACTTTTAACGTCCCGAATAAAAAAACTGCTAATAATAATGCTGGGAAAAGGTTCCTGTTTAAATACTGCATAGTATCTATTTATGAATGAAATAATTTGGATATAAATATAATGGGAAATTGGATAATGCAGCCGGGCTATGCGATTTCTTGCTGGTTTATCGTGTTTGAGAATGAGAGTGAGAGTGAGAATGAGAATGGGAATGGGAATGAGAAGAGTTTGTTAATTAATGAGGTAATATGCCGCTCAACCAAAGTTGATGTGTCCTTTTTCATGTAGATTTTTTGTAATATTAATGGAGTATTCCATTTCTTTAAGAAAGAAAATAAAACTTTAATAACCATGAGAAAATTGAATACCGCGTTGTTGATGATAGCGATATTACTCATCTCGAGCATCGGCGCCCAATCACAAAGCAAATCTGATAAAGCTGAGCTAAACGGTTTTTATAAAACCAGGAAAGACTTTTTTAAGGGCAAATTGACCAGCGTTGGTGATATTGAGGAAATAAAGATCGCTCTTCTGAACACTAATACCAAGATAACTTACACAGATAAAACCGGGAAATTGATAAAAACCACTCCTAAGAAATTGGATTATTGGGGTTGCGATTTTGATGGTGACATGTATAAGTTTCATGGCAAAAAAGCTCTTAAAATAATTGTGCCAGGCCAGATCATGTACTATGCCTATGATGTCCAAGTGGTCAGGCGAGCAGATAGAACGGTAAGCTCCATGTCCTGGTGGAGCGGTGATGGTAAATTCTACATTCAAAAACATGACGGTAAAATTATGGGGCTAACGACCCTGCGCGTGCGCAAAATGATGTGGGATGATAAAATGGCACTTGAAATGCTGCCGCTTTTTACCATGCTCAATTATTTCACTAAGGTGATTGAGACCATCACGTTCTACAATTCGAGGGAACATTGATCTTCTTTTAAAATACCCCCAAAGGTGAGCAAGCTATTTAGCTTTTCTTCTTCTTCTCTGCTCGACCCAATTCGTTACCGATTGAGCATAGAACAACAGGAACAAGCTTACCAAAATTTTTACTGCGGAAGTAAATGCAATCTTTGGATCATAGTAACGCCCCCCTTGCTCATTGAAATCAAACTCTAACTTAAAATTCCATACTTGGAGGACAAAGAGTGGCAGCTGATTTAAAAGTGTAACCCCTCCAATTACAATGATCCCAATTTTCAGAAGAGTGGATTGATGTATTTTAAATGAGGTAAAAACTTCTTGCACCTCCTCCTCCTTCAACATTTTGTCTACGATCCAGGAGGTTCGAAATATTAGCATGTAGATTACAGCCATATAGATTAAAAACATCAAACCTCGAGCAATAGTTAGCGTGAGATAAAATGTAAAGTCCGAGTAATAGTCGGGAAATAAATATTGAACTTCATAAACGATAAAACTCATTATTGAACCGACAACATAGTATAGCCCAAACAAGCCAATGAGCTTTAGGATGACGAGGAAGAGTGCTTTTGTATTCATTATTTAAATAATATAACAAAATTAAGCAAACTCCAAATTGACATGATTGCACTGAACGGAAAGAACCGAGAAATTTTGGGTTCTGTCAGGGCCAATGGTCATTGAATAAGTAACCATCGTGAAAATGTGACCCCTCAGGGATTCGAACCTAGTTAATTTAACCTTACCTTAATTTGCTTAAAAGCACAGTAAAATCAACTGTTTTAAGCACATTTTTTGTTAATAAGTAAACCTAATAATTCTCTAAAAATAACCTGATTGTCCCTATTTTTGACCGCAATATTGACCGTAAATACTAGTGAACGATACCAGACAAATTTTATAAATGAAATTTAAGAACTTAAAGAAGTTATCTTTTAAGCTCAACCAACTTAGAATTCTTTCTAAGCATTTAAAGAACCAAGAAGTTGCCGCCGTCTATAATAAGTTTCTTCAAAACTTTGAAAATATAAGCACTCTTAATGCAATGTTTTTGAGTCTTATTCTGCTTGAGCGCAGTCGTGCAATTGTTGTACAACAAAGTTTACTGGATAGTCTAAAGCCCCGTAAACCTGGCGAAAAACTTAAGAAAGCAACGGCAAAGGAAGAGGAACGCAAACTTCTTTGGAAGGATGCTCTATTGAAGACACAATCACAAAGCTACCTCGATAACTTTTTCAAAGAAGTTAACACAAACATTGGTTTTAGCCCGGGGTTAATTTTAGGTTTTCAAAATTTTCAACTCAACTTACTTGCTAATATTTGGACCACATTTGAAGCAATGAGTAAGGATTTATGGAAGACCTTGCTCAACAATTACCCCGATCATTTTTATAATAGATTGCAAAAGCCGTCAAGTAAAACTTTCATGAAGGAAGAGGGCCTAGTAGGAAAGACCATACCCATCGGCTTATTAGCTAAATATGAGTTTAACATTAGCAATAATCTTGGAGATATAGTTGCTTTTAAGTACGATTTAGGTTCAGTTTCCGGCATTCGTCAAGCTTTCAGTGCAATATTTTTACAGAAAAAATCTTCCTTGACTTTCCTAGATAATCAAAAACTAAAGGAATTAGAATATTCAAGACATGTAACTGTTCATAATGCCGGGATAGTTGATGAAGATTTCTTGCGAAAGACCAAGTACAAAAAATTCAGACTAGATGAACGTCTCGACTTTTCCAATGAACGTGCTTCATTAATGTGTAATGCGGCAATCCAAGTGGGAATAAAACTTTTAAAATATTGCGATTCTCAGTTAACTGAACTTCTTCATCCTAAGGATAAATAAATCAACATAACCAATTACCAAACTAAACATGGGTTCATGGCGACAGTTAATTTTTACCTAGACTCTCCTGATCGAAAGAGCGAATGTCCTATCTTCTTGGTGTATCAATCCAAAGGAAAAAAGTTTAAGTACTTCACAAAGGAGAAGATAGAACCAAAAGCCTGGGATGATAGGAAACAAAGAGTAAAACGGAATTATTCAGGAGATGAACAGATAAATAGCTTTCTACAAAATCTTAAAGCCGTTATCAATAAGATCGAAAGGGATGCTAGATATAATTTCAGTGATCTTTCAGTAAGCTACGTCCAAGAAAAGTTTTTTGACCAGATAGGCTATAATGTCTCCGGGTCAGATTTCTACTCCATATTTGAAAAGTACCTCAAGTCATCAAGTATTACTAAAACAACCGGAACAGTTAGAAAAATAAAGACTACCCTATCTCGCTTAAAGGAATTTGAATTAACAAGAAAGTACCAGATTGATTTTGGGACCATCACCTTGGACTTTTACGATAAGTTTTTGGACTTCTTGATTAACGATCTTTCTCTTCTAAACAATTCAGTTGGGAAGCACATCAAAACACTTAAAGCGTTTATGAATTACGCCTCTGAAAATGGATATAACAAGAATAGCAATGATTACAGAAAATTTAAAGCGTTAAGAGAAGAAGTTGAGATTATATATTTAACCGAATCTGAACTCTTTAGAATATACAATGTAGAATTAGATTCTGAAACATTGAAAAGTGTAAGAGACAATTTCTGTTTTTCGTGTTTTACGGGGTTGAGGTTTTCCGACCTAAAGAAGATAAAGAAATCTAATATTCAGCAAGACTTTATAACAATACGAACTGAAAAGACCAGAGATTACCTAAAGGTTCCTTTGAATGATTTTTCAAAGGAAATACTAAAGGAGTACGGTGGTCAGCTACCCAATTCTATATCAAACCAAAAATCAAATATGTACTTGAAACATATTGGAGAATTGGCGGGAATTGATGATAGTATTACTATTAGCCAATACAGTGGCTCCAGGAAGATCGAGAGAATACTTCCTAAGTTTCAGTTCATATCCACCCATACTGGACGAAGAACCTTTATCACGCTATCTCTTGAAAAAGGAATCAGAGCTGAGGTAGTTATGGAAATGACCGGACATAAGGATTACTCAACATTTAAGAAATATATTAAAATAACGGATAATGTAAAACTCTTTGAAATGCAAAAGTATTGGAATAATAATGCTAAATTATCTGTGATTTAAAATTTTGATTATGTTAGATATGAACAATCAAAGATCACTAGCCGATGACCTACTTTTTTACAATATTCTTGATCATCTTGAAAAAAGAATGGAAGAATTGAGAAAGAAATACGAAATAAACACAAAATTAAAAAGCCGAATAAAAAAAATGTTCTTACTGTAAATCAAACAGCAATATTAATAGACTATTTAATGCAGCATGATATAATCAGCTTGAAAGATAAAGCCCCAGTGAGTGAATTATTTGAAGGTCTTACTGGACATTCGCACAATACTCTCAGAAAAGCATTAGGTGAAGTCCATTTTATAAAAGAAAAAGGAGAGAAGGTAAATCAGCCTTTCGGAAATCTAAAAAAATTGGAAGAAGCTCTATCCAAGATAATTATCGAGATTAAACGCAATTATAATCAAGAATAATTAGCCTATTTTCTGTAAAGTGGACTTGCAACGAAAAAGTGGACAGTAAGTTAAGTAATTCAAGCAGCCAATTTTTTGGTTAATAAATATTGTTCATATTCTGCGGGTGTTTTAAAGTTCAAAGCGGAGTGTTTTCTTCTGGTATTG